>JAKAHF010000230.1 GCA_021815245.1 Actinomycetes bacterium | reverse complement strand
CGTCATGACCGTCGAGGCCATGCCGCACCTGCCCTTGGTCAAAGACATGGTCGTCAACATGGACGACTTCTTCGCCAAGTACGAGTACGTCATGCCCTGGCTCATCCGCAACTCGCCCGACCCCGAGAAGGAGATCATCCAGTCGCCGGCCGAGCGCGAGAAGCTCAGCATGCCGGTGGACTGTATCCTCTGCGGCTCGTGTTACTCGAGTTGCCCGTCGGTGTGGGGCGAGGAGAACTACCTCGGCCCGGCAGCCCTGCTCAAGGCCTACCGCTTCGAGGTCGACTCGCGCGATGAAGCCAATCGCGAGCGTATGCCCCGCTGGAACAACGAGCGCGGCGTCTACCGTTGCCACACCATCATGAACTGCCAGGAGGCGTGCCCGAAGGAGCTGAGCCCGACCGAGGGCATCCAGTGGCTCAAGAAGGCAGCCGTGCGGCGGAAGCTGTTCGGCAAGGCGAAGTAGCCATCGTCGCACCGCCACCCGATCCGATCGTCACACAGCGGTGCGGTCGGGTGGCGGTGCGTTCACACGCGGCCGCTGCGGAGTGCTTCCTGCACTTTGCGCACGAGAGTATCGCGCGAGAAAGGCTTCTCCAGGTAGAAGCCTGCAGTATCCGATCGGTCGTCAAACAGCACCGAGCCGTGGGGATACCCGGACATGCGCAAAACGGGTACGCTGGGCCGGGCGCCTCGTAAATACCTCACAAGCTCATCTCCCTGCAAAGCGCCGGGCAAGACCATGTCGGTGACGAGAAGGTCGATGGAGCAGCCGATCTCGGAGAGAATCCGGCAACCTTCGTCGGCTGTCGACGCGGTTAGCACCGTGTAGCCAATCCCGCCCAAGATGCGCGCCGCCAAGTCCCTGATGGCGTCCTCGTCTTCGACAAGGAGTATGGTCCCGGTGCCGTCACTCGGGTGATCGGTGGGCACAGCGCCGGCCGGCGCCGAGGCCACCGCGAAAGTCCGAGGCAGATACACGGCGAATGTAGTGCCTCTGCCCGGATCGCTGGAGACGTCGATGCTCCCGCCGCTCTGCTTGACTATGCCGTAGACCGTCGATAGACCCAGTCCGGTCCCGGCACCCGGCGCCTTCGTCGTGAAGAAGGGCTCGAAGATGCGCGACAACGTGGCCTGGTCCATCCCGGTTCCGGTGTCGGTCACCGAAAGCATGACGTAGCTGCCGGGAAGAGCATCGAGGTGAGTGCGGCAGTAGTCCTCGTCCAATAGCACGTTCGCGGTCTCCACGGTGAGCCTTCCCCCACAAGGCATCGCATCGCGAGCGTTCACGGCGAGGTTCATGAGCACCTGTTCGAACTGGTTCACATCCACTTCCGTCTCGTCCAGCCCCGCAGCGGGCCGGGTGGTCAAGTCGATGTCCTCGCCGAGGGTGCGTCTGAGAAAGGGCTCCATGTCGTTGAGAATGCGGTTCAACGAGACGACCGTGGAGTGAAGCGCCTGCCGGCGAGAGAAGGCGAGAATCTGTCGCGTGAGTGCGGCGGCTCGTTCAGCGGCGCGCTTTATCTCTTGTACGCCGGAAAGCACAGAGATTCCCTCCGGCCGCTCGGCGTCGAGGAGGAGCATCTCGCTATATCCGATGATGGCCGTGAGCAGGTTGTTGAAATCGTGAGCGATACCGCCGGCGAGCTGTCCCACCGCCTCCATCTTCTGGGATTGTCGCAGCTGCTCGTCTCTCTCGAGCAGCATCTTCTCGGCTTCCTTGCGGTCGGTAATATCGCGAAGCAACACTTGGATTGCAGCGTTTCCATCGAATTCAACACTTCCCGCCAGAGCCTCCACGTACACGGAAGAGCCATCCAAGCGCACGATCCGCATCTCCTGCGCACCGACCGGCTCCCCTGATCGGAGCTTCGCGACTCGGGCGGTCACCAACTCGCGATCGTCCGGATGGATGTGGTCCAACGCGCGCGTACCCACGAGGTCATTCGGCGATGCCGTTCCGTAGAGCCTGTGAGCTGCCGGGTTCGCGTAGACGTACTTTCCCTCCATGTTGACCAAAACAGCGTCGGGGCTCATGTCGACGAGGGCCCTGTATCTGTCTTCGCTCTCTCGCAGAGCCCGCTCGGCCTGCTTGCGTTCGGTTATGTCCTGAAACGATCCCGACACCGACTTGACCTTGCCGTCTTCTTGACGCACCCGAGCCACCGCATGCACCCAGCGTCTGTTGCCACGAGCAGTGACGATCTCCCATTCCTGGTCGTAGGGCTCTCCGAATTCGATGGCGCGTCGCACCGCCTCTTCGGCCATCGCCAGAGAGTCGTCGGCTATGAACGACAGCCCCTCAGGGACCTGCGGCTCGCCCTCAGTGGGTTCGATCTCAAGGATGTGGAACGTCTCATCCGTCCAGGTCTGGGCCAGGGTCTCGACGTCGAAGGCCCAACCTCCGATCTTGCCGGTCTTCTCGGTCTCGCTCAGGAGCTCGGTGCTCCGACGCAGTTGGTTCTCCGCGTTCCGGCGCTCGGTGGTATCACGGAGAGTCACGATGTGACACTCATCGCCGTTCCAGACGATGTGGGCTACCACCATCTCTGCCGTGCCGGCTTGTCCGGTCCTCCGGGGCAGGTCGATCTCGAGGCGCCGGCCGCTCGCGAAGTCATGGGCGAATCGCGTACCGATCAGTTCGCCCGTGCCGGTACCCAGTAGGTGTGCCGACGCGGGATTGCAGAAGAGGATCGTCCCCTCCTTGTCGACGACCAAGACCCCGTCTGCGGTGTTCTCGACCAGGGCGCGGATGTTGGCCTCGCTCTCCGCCAGCTTCCGCCGGGTCTTGGCTGTCTCCAGAACCCGGGCGATGGTCTGAGGCAACTGGGCGATGTGGTGCGGGCTCTTGATGACATAGTCCTCCGCCCCTTCCTTGAGCGCCGACACAGCGATCTCTTCGGAGCCGGTGCCGGTCACCACGATAACCGGCGCGTCCAGGCCTCGTTCCTTCACTTCGTGAATGACATCGAGTCCCTCGAAGCCCATGATGTTGAAGTCGGTGAGAATCACGTCGAAGGTCGAGTGCGCAAGCCGTTCCAGAAACGATTCGCGGCTGACGGCCTCTATCACCTCGAAGTCCGCGGACTCCCTTTCGAGAGCGTGCCGTATCAGCTGCCTGTCGAGAGCCTCGTCCTCGACACAGAGCACCCGGATCTTGTCTGTACCGGTCATGGCCTTTGTCGGGTTGCGCACGGTCTAGAGCGGCGCGGCCACGTTGAGCGTGAGCCAGTACTCCGAGATGGTCTTGACCACCTCCAGAAAGCCGGGGAACGAGATGGGTTTGACCAAGTAGCTGTTGACCCCGTAGTCGTATCCGGCGATGCGGTCCGCCTCTTCTTTCGAGGAAGTGAGGATGATGACCGGAAGCCGCTTGAGTACCGGCGTCTGCTTCAGCGTCCTCAAGACGTCTATGCCGCTGATGCCCGGTAGCTTCAGGTCGAGCAGGACCAGACTGGGAATCGGGTGGTTTTCTCGATCGCTGTAGTCGCCACGAGCGAGAAGGTAGTCCAGGGCCGCCTCTCCCGTCGTGACCACCCTGATGTCGTTCTCCAGGCGGGCCTCACGGAAGGCGTCCAAGGTCAACTCGATATCCATGCGATTGTCTTCCACGAGCAAGATGATGGCTTTCTCCCTCATCCGTGTCTCCACGCGGTTCTCCTTTCGGTTCAACGGGCGCCGGGCGACTGCAGCCTGACCCAGAACTGACTTCCCTCGCCAGGGGTCGACTCCACCCCGGCGCTACCCCCCATCAACTCACTGGCCTTTCTCACCACGGCGAGTCCGATCCCGGTTCCGGGGCGGTCGTCTTGGCTGTGCAGGCGTTGGAAGATGTCGAAGACCTTCTCGTGAAATTGGGGAGCGATACCTATGCCGTTGTCTGACACGCGAACGACGACCCAGTCGCCATCTCGTGATGCGTTGACTCCGACACGCAGCGGCACGTCGTTCCGCCGGTAGGTCAGAGCATTGTCGAAGAGGTTGGAGAAGATCTCCCACAAGAGACTCTTGTTCCCCATGACCGAGGGGAGCTCGGGCTCGAGAGTGATCTTGGCGCCGGTCTCGAGCTGTTTGGCCCTGAATTGGCCAACGATTTCTTCAAACAGCGGCGCGAGGGCGATCACCTCGAGGGGTTTGGCTCCCTTGCCCAACCGGGAATACGACAGCAACTCGGTGATAAGGTCGCCCATTCGGGCGGACGCTTTCAGGATGTTGTCGAAGTAGTGCCGTGCTTCTTCGTCAAGGCAATCGGCATGACGCCGGGCGATAATGTCGGCGAAGCCGCTGATTGCCCGCAGGGGGGCACGCAGGTCATGCGACACGGAGTACACGAACGATTCGAGCGAGCGATTGGCTTCGGATAGCTGCGCGGTACGCTGTTCAACCCGGACCTCCAGCTCCTCAGCGTGCAAGGTCAGCTCTCGGTGGAGTTGAAGAATCTGCTCGTTGGCGCGCTTCTGGTTTGTGATGTCGACGAAGATGCACGCGAACTGGCCGCGGGCGGGCTGAAAGGCCGTGACCTGGAAGTGCTTGTCGAGGCCGGCGTGATAGCTCTCGAAAGACGCCGGCGCTCCGGTCAGCGCCACGTTTCCGTAGGTCTCGACCCAGTGACGTTCGGTGCTCGGCAGTACGGTCATGACGTTCTGGCCGACGATGTCTTCAGCTCGAAGTCCGGTCATGCGTTCAAAGGCGGGATTGACGGCGATGAACCGGTAGTCGATCGGGTCGCCCTGCTCGTCGCAGATGATCTCGTGCAAGGCGCAACCGTCGAGCATCTCGGTGAAGAGCGTGTGGTACTGAGACTCGGCCTGCCTGAGCGCGGTCGTGTCGATCAGGAATCCTTCGAGTCCGACCACCTCCCCCGCCTCGAAGATGCGGCTCAAGGCGAATGTGTGATATCCGATAGTGCCATCGCGGCGTCGGTGAGAGAATTCGCCGTCTGGAACAAAGCCTCCCGCGAACAGATCGTCGACGATGCGTTGGGCGGCGGGCAGGTCGTCTTCGACCTGAGCCAGCGAGAAATGCCGTCCGACCACTCCGTCGGCCGACTCGTACCCGTGCATGTCCAGCCACGCCTGGTTAACCTCC
>JAKAHF010000229.1 GCA_021815245.1 Actinomycetes bacterium | reverse complement strand
TCGCCCTCGTACTCCATGGGAATGACGACGGTGCCAGACCTGTCGATGTATCCGTAGCGGGGGTTGCCGCCGGTGGCGTCGGTTCCCACCGCCGCCATCCCGTCGGAAAAGGTGCCGGCCTCTCCGAACTGTGGTTGGATCACGAGAGTGCCGGAGGGGTCGATGTAGCCGTACTTCATCACGCCGTTCTCGACCACAGAGACCATGGCGAGGCCCTCCGAGAAGTCATCGGCGTAGTGGAACTGAGGCTGGATGCGGATGGTTCCGGTAGCGTCGATGTAGCCCCACTTGCCGTCGACCGACACCGGATAGAGCCCAGCTACCGCCCCCGCACCCGTCTGGGTGGTGGTGGCCTCCTCCTTGGATCCGCAACCAGCGATCATGAGGCCGCAGACGGTGAACAGAATCAGCGCGCCACGAGCGAGCCTTCGCATGGTCGTCCCCCCGGTGGTAGCGAATGCGCGTTGGCAACGCCTCCATTGTAGGGCATCAGATGACGCCCGGAGGCGCGTGCGCGCCTCCGGGCCGAACGGCTCTCTCCCCTGTGCCGGCTACCGCAGGTTCAGGAGATCCATCATGTTCCAGAGTATCTGAGCGACCTCACCTCTCGGCATCTGTGAATACGGGTCACGTGCGATCCCGGCCAGGTCGAGGCCGTTGAGCAGACCGTTGTATTCAGCGACACGCGCGAGCGGTCCGTGGATGGGACTGTAGCTCGCGCCCCATGTATTCACATAGCCTGCGGGGGGTGTGGTGAGCGCGCTCGGCGCGTAGTTCTGCACCGCCCGCACGACCATCGTCACTACCTGAGTGCGACTAATGTACGTGTATGGACCGAAGGTAGTAGCCGTGATGCCGGTGGTGATGCCGTTCTTGTAAGCCACGGCCACGAATTCCGTCATGTCGATGGCGGAGGGATCATCGGCGTCGAGATCGGTGAAAGGCGGCGAGGCCGAGTCCGACTCGAAGATCGGCAGCGAAAGGGCGCCCACGATCATCTTGGCGAACTGCCAACGGCGCACGGGGTCGTTTGGGCCGAAATTCCCGTTGGAGTAGCCGTTGATGATGCCAAGATCGGCCATACCTTGTATGGCATCGTGGAACCTGTGGCTCGGAGGCACGTCAGGGAAGGTCAGCGCAGCCGCGGCTGCCGTCGTGAAGCTCCACGTCACCGGTGCCCCTTGCACGGCCAAGCCGTTGGCTCCCAGCACCGCATTCGTGAGCGTGACGTTGTAGAGGGTGTTCGGCTCGAGGTCCGTGGTCGGATCGAGGACCGCGGTCTTGGTCCCTCCCACGTAGCTCACCGTGGCCGGCACAGCTGTTGCCGAGCCCGATTTCTTCAACATGAAGCTGGTATTCGTGAGGGTGGCCGCGTTCATGTCTTCATCGAAGATCGCCGAAACCGACGATCCTACCGCCACACCGGTAGCTCCATCGGCCGGCAGCTTCTGGGTCACCTGCGGAGCCACGGCCGCGGGTGCTGCCGTGGTGAAGGTCCACGTTATCGGTGCTCCCTGCAGGCTCAGACTGTTCGCGCCCTTCAGGCCGGCCGTCAGATTGGCGGTGTACTGCGTGCTCGCGTCCAGATCCGAGACGGGGTCTATCACTGCCTGTTTCGAACCCGCTACGTACGTGACCACCGCCGGGACCTTGGTCGCCGAGCCTGCCTTCATGAGGTAGCAGGTCCCGTCGTTGACGGTGGTGGCGTCCATATCCTGGTCGAACGTGGCGGTCACGACAGTGCCTACCGCCACCCCCGTGGTGCCGGGAGCGGGCGACTGCGCTGTCACCTGTGGTGCCACGGGCGCAGGCGCCGCCGTCGTGAAGCCCGCAACGAAATCGGCGCCCAGTGTGTTGCCGGCAGTGTCCGCGACCGCCGCCTTGACGACGATCTCGTAGTTGGTGCTTGGATCCAGGTTGACGTTCGGGTTGACGGTGTACACCTTGGTCGCCGCGTTGTACGAGACCGACGCGCCTACCGTTGCCCCGCCGCTCTTCCTCACGTAGACATTGCCCCCGAGAGTACTGGGATCCATGGCCTCGCTGAAGGTGACCGATGGCGAGACCGAGGTGGCCACGTTAACAGAGCCGACCGGCGGGTTGGTCGCTATCACGGAGGGTTTGACGGCCGGGAGTAGCACAACAGATTGGTCGAGCTTGGGAGTGCCACCCTCCCAGTAGGAACCATCCCCGTTGCTGGCGGCGACTGTTGGTGATGTGCTGTCGGCGAATCCGGGAACGAGATCGAGCTTGAAGTTGCCCGATTGACCATGGGTGTTCACCACGATCGTGATCACGGCGTCGTCTGTGGCGCTGACTCCGCTGACGGAGGCGGTGTAGTAGTTGAGCCACTTGTAGCCGGGCTTCGGCCCGTTGTGGGTCGCGTCACTCTTGGATTCCCACGTTGTGGCGAAGTACGTCCTAATCGCGGAGCTGTATGTGAGGCTCCCAGTCACGACTCCCGAAGAGGAAATCTGTGACACCGTCCATTGGTCCGGAACTCGCAAGGAGAGGACCATTCTTCCCGTGAATCCCGAGCTCGACCCGGAATTTATTGTCACGGTCATCGTGTAGTGCGTACCCGCTTCTACATTTGTGGGCAGATTCACGGATGTGATCTCGCAACCCGTCAGCAGTAGCGCCCCCAGGATCACCAGGGCCAATGTCAGGACCACCAGCCGCGCTCGTCGTATCAGCCGCGTCGTGCATCTCGCTCGCGATGAGCCGTTCATGGTAACTCCTTTCTCAGAGACCAGGAACTTTCATGGTAGTAGTATGGAAAGGGGCGGTCAACTCCGTCGTGAGACCACAGGGCTGATTGCCGTTGTGAAGCCGAAACCGAGCTAGCTCGGGAGACGCAAAACCCGGCCTCACAGACCGGGTCCTCAGTTCGGCTTTCTCCCGCATGCCGGCGCAGAGGGCCTACTTCCGGTGCTTGCTGGTTGCGAGCAACAGGGTGCGGTCGCCGCGGCTAAAGCAGTGCTCTCGGTAGCTCCTGAAGGTAGTGCCACGCCCGTTCTGAGACTCAGCCTCGCCTGGCCGGTTCCGCAAGCGTCGGCTTGGCCCACAGTCACGGGACACGAACCGATCTCGAAATCGCGCTGGTCAGTATCGGCCAACCAGAGAAGGAGTCCCCCTAGAGACCGGAGATCGTCAGGGTCGCCCAAAATCGACACATCCACCGAGAAGAGCACTGGATGGCGGAGAAGCCGAAGGGGTTATGCTGGCACAAAGGGGAGAGGATACGTATCTCGTATGCGCCGACCGACCGTGACGACCATCAAGTCTGGCACTTGTCCGTCGATACACCTTTGTGACGCATTATCGCGCTAGGGGGAGAGTCATGGCCGAAGAACCACGGATTGTCATGCGACGAGGGGGGCTGGCAACCGCCTCGTTGGTTTTCAGCATTCTTGAGGCATTCCTCATCTGCCTTGCCATCTTCTTTCTCAGATTGGAGCTGGACGGCGCTCCGGAGGGCGTGAGTGACTACATCCCCGTGGGATTGGGGATGGCGATCTGCTCCTTCTATGTGGCGGCGCCGATGGCGCTGTTGGCCGTTGTTTTCGGCATCGCGGCAATTGTGCGACGCGAGGCGACATCGACGGCCGCCGCCGCCGTGGTTCTCTCTGTGGTGCTCATGCTCGCGTTCTTCGTTCTGGTCAGATTGTGGACCCAGTAACCGGGCGCGGCAGGCGTTCGTGGACTCTTGAATCCCGCTGCTAGAGCGGAGAAGGGGATTCGCGCATCTTGCTTCGCAAGCTGCCGTCCTCGCCTCGCCTCCGGCTCGGCTTGGACCGCTCGCTGCTCGACAGTCCAAAGGGACTGTCTCCCTGACGCTCGCGCCCTCGCGGGTTCGAATCCCCCCATACCCCGCTGAGAGCTACTTCGTGGTTTCTTGCGGACGACTCTACGGAGAGGGGGGGATTCGAACCCCGGTTGTGTTGCCACCACAACGGTTCTCGAGGGCTCTGGTCTAGGTACGGCGAGCATTGTGTGGCGTGCATGAATACCGTTCTGTGCGGCGGGAATACCGACATCGTGGGTTCCTGTGCGTTTGGAACCGGGAAGTCTGCCACCAAGATGGCACGGCGCGACCTTTGTGGGTGCCGACGTTGGTCATCGTCCTGGCTACCCCCCTGGGAAGAGCACCATGTGTGACCGCTCGCTAATCCACAGGCGAGCCATTGCCGAAGAGTGAGTATCGATGGACACGCGAAGATGGGAGGGTATCCGTGACCGTCCGTTGGCTCATCTGCCTTGCCGTAGCGCTTCTGTGCGTCGGCACCCTGGCCTCCGTTGGTTGCGGATACGATCCCGGTCCGCCTGTGGCGCAGAATCTGGAGCTCACAGTGGGAGTCCTTCCTCCCGACGACCGCACGACCGCCACAACTTCTTCCCTTCACGAAAGGATTCAGCAGGAGCAGGCCACCACCAGCACTCAGTCGACGACAACGACACTCGCGCCCGGCATGGAGGTCTAGGAAATGATCAAGTACTACCGATCTCGGGCTCAGGTTCCGGCTCCTCCCGCAATCTACGTGCAGGAGCCCCGATACTGGCGCGTTGATGACGGAGTTAGCGAGGCTGTCATGACCGCAGGCGCCATCCCAGATTCCGTCATGTCGTTGTTGGAGGAGATATCCGAGCAGGACGCCATCAAACAGCTATCGACGAACTACCGCCGATCGACAAAGGGGGCGGTGCGACTAGCCAGGAAGCGCATGTGGAGGGCCGTGGTCGTGTACGCCCTCGGCTGGGTCGTCGGTGTCGTGTGTCTCTCGGGCATTCTGTGGCGGCCTGACCGCTGGTTTCATTCGGATCAGGCTTCGCTCTTCGTTGTCTTCCTGGTGGTAGCAGCGTTCGTTCTCGGCTTCGGCGCCGCGGGCGTAGGCATGGCGCTCACCTGGGCATCCAGCGCCTGGAATCAGTTGCGCCCACGGCAGCTGGCGTTGAAGCTGCTGAGATGTGGCATAGGCTGCGGCATCGCAATCGGCGTCACTGCGTTTCTTGCCCTCTTGCCACCGATCGTGCGCACCTTCGGCGGCATGTGATCGGACCTCCAGGACCTTCGACGGAGAGGGGGGGATTCGCGCATCTTGCATC
>JAKAHF010000228.1 GCA_021815245.1 Actinomycetes bacterium | reverse complement strand
AGCAGGAACAATGCCGTCACCGCCCAAACCACCGGCCGAACCTCCCCCGCCCGGCCCGAAAGCAGCTTCAACGCCGCGAAGGTGATGAAGCCGAATCCGTACAGGAGATAGACAAGCCCCAAGTGCCACGAGGTCCCTGAGCGGACCACCACCCTGAATCCCCTGAATATTCCGCGATCGCCATGTTTCGGACCGGTGACATCGCGCGCGGGCCGGTTGCGAAGCACCACGCCGCTGAGTATCCCCGAGAAGCCCGCGATGGCCGCGAAGTAGAACCAGACAGCGCGCCAGTCGTCGGTGCCCGCCTCGCGCAGAATGGCGGGGACGATAAGGCCGACCACTACCAGGCCCAGCGCGGCTCCGGCTGAGACGATCGCACAGGTAAGACCGAGACGTCGGGGTTCGAACCAGTAGGCCATGAGAGCGAACGAAGGCGCCAGTACCATGCCGTTGCCGATGCCGGTGAGCAGGCGGGCGGCGGAGGCCGATGCGAGACCTTGAGCGAACCCCGTCGCAAGCATGCCCACCGCCGTTATGGCGATTCCGGTGGCTACTATGATGCGCGGGCCGAACCGGGCGGCCAGCAGGCCTCCGGCAAGCGCCATCGCCATGTACCCGCCCAAGTTCCACGATGCGAGCGACCCGGAGGCCGCTCCACTGAGATCGAGCGCCTTCTGCATCGCCGGCAGGACCGCGCTGTAGCCGAAACGGCCGAAGCCGATGGCGCCGAAGACTCCAAGGAACGCCGTGACCAGGATGGCCCAGCGATAGGCGACCTTCGTGTCTGCGGGCAACCTGCCTCCAGGAGGGTGTGGCGTTGCGGTCGCCCTGTTATATCAGACCTGCGCCGGCGAGAATGTCCGTTCGCATCGGGCGATTCTAGAGAGCCCGCCTCAATGCGCGGAGGTAGAATGCTTTGCAGGCTCCGGCGGAGCCTTTGTCGATGGCCCACGATGCAAGGGGGATGGGATGGATGACTGGAGCATCGGTACGATTCTGCTTGCCTATGACGATTCCCAGGGGGCGCGAGCCGCGGCTAGACTGGCGACGTCGCTCGCACGCAAGAATGGAGCTCGGATCGTCGTGGTCACGGCGTTCCACTGGTCGTACTCTCTCGATGCGATGGGCGGTCAGGCCAAGCGCGAAGCAGAGGAGGCCGAGACCTTGGTGTCGCGGGCCGTGGATGACTTGAAGACCATGGGAATCGAGGCGACCGCCGACGTGCTTGAAGGTCAGGCCGGGGAGGCCATATTGCGGTCGGCGGAGACGAACAAGGCCGATCTGATCGTCGTCGGTCGGCGTGGCCATGGACTGACGGCCTCGTTGCTTCTTGGATCGGTGTCGGAGTACGTCGTCCGGCGGGCGAAGGTGCCGGTGCTCGTGGCGCACTGATGCGGGTCCCGCGCGTTGACTTAGGCGGCGGCCTCTATCAGAATAGACCTCGCCAACGAAAGCCTCGTGTCTGGGCGCGGCTCTGAGGCACCATTCCCGTAAGGAGGGGAATCTGTGAAGACCAATACGTTTCGCTTTGTCATCCTGTTGCTCGCGTGTGTAGCGTTGCTCGCGGGGCTCGCCGCGTGCGGCAGCGGACCGGCATCAGATACCACGACCACAGCGGTCGCTCCGGCGGAATCCTCCACCACGACCGCGCCACCCGCCGCCGAATCGACAACGTCGACAACGGCAGCTGCCGAAGTGCCCGATCTGGGCGACTTCGAGTTCTCCCTGTCGATGCATGACCCATTGACGTCTAACAACGCCATCTTCTGGCAGTCATGGGCCGACAAGATCTCTGAGGCCACCGGTGGGCATGTCAAGATCGTCATCTACCCGAGCAGCCAGTTGGCCGCCGCCGCGGACGTGGGCGAGATGGTCGAGACAGGCGGTGTCGACATCGGATGGCTCTTCACTCCCTTCTACAAGGGCCAGTTCCCGCTGACTGAGGTCGCCAGCGTTCCCATGGTCGGGTTCGATAACGGCACCATGGCCACCAACGTGCTGTGGGATCTCTATGAGAAGTACCCGGAACTGCAGAAGGAATGGTCGCGCTACAAGCTCCTCAACATGTACGGCATCCCTGCTTCGATTTTCGGTACCACGGGCAAGCCGGTCACGACTCCTGCCGATCTCAAGGGTCTCGTGCTTCGCACGCCCGCCGGGCTGGTCACCGATCTGGTCACGAAACTGGGCGCGAGCCCGGTCGTGATGGCTCCGCCGGACATGTACGAGGCGCTGGAGAAGAACAACATCAACGGTTACATCTTCGAGCCGGCGGGCATCCAGAACTTCAAGCTTCAGGAAGTCACCGACTACTACACCGAGCTGCCGATCTACATAGGCATATTCGGCCTGGTCATGAACTGGGACAAGTGGAACGCGCTTCCGCCTGAATACCAGGCGGCTATCGAGAGCGTCTCGTATCGCGAAGGCTCGTTGGCGGCGTCCGCCGACATGCAGGCCGCCGCGGACAAGGGCCATCAGGCCTTCATAGACGCCGGCGCTGAGTGGGTCACGCCCGACGATACGGCGAAGGCCGCCTTCAAGGCAGCTGCAGATGAGGTAGCCGCGACATGGCCGGCCACCGTCAAGATCGAAGGGTTCGACGCGGCTGCCTACATGGCCGACGCGCTCTCCATCCTCGAGAAATACAGATGATCTGACGACAGGCTCTGCGCGGGGGATCCCGGCCGGCGTTGCCGGCCGGGATCCCCCGATGCGCGACTCGTATTGAACCCCGGCGTTTGCCGAACGGCATCCAGGAGGATTTAGACGCCCGTGTCCCCGGCTATCATCGGCATCATCGGTATCATCATCTTTCTCGTGCTGATCTTCCTCGGCATGAACATCGGGCTGGCGCTCCTCATCGTCGGCTTCGTCGGCTACGCCACCATCCTCGACCCCGCCGCCGCCATCGGTATGTTGCGGAAGGTGCCCGCCACTCAGGCGAGTACCTATGCGTTGATTGTCATACCACTGTTCATCATGATGGGGAATTTCGCGTTTCACGCGGGCATGTCGAGCAATCTCTACAAGGCCGGGCACGCCTGGCTCAGCCGGGTTCCGGGGAGTCTTGCCGCTTCGACGGTGGCAGCGAGCGCCGGATTCGGGGCGATATGCGGCTCCTGCGCTGCAACCTGCGCTACGATGGGCACGATCGCATTGCCCGAGATGCGCAAGTACGGCTACGCCGACAGGTTGTCCACCGGATCGATAGCTTTCGGCGGCACGTTGGGGATCCTCATTCCTCCAAGCACGCCGATGATCATCTACTGCATCATGGCCGAGGAGTCCATCGGAAAGCAATTCATCGCGGGCATCCTGCCCGGCATCATGCTGGCCCTTCTCGGCATCGCCACAATAGCCATCATGGTGAAACTCAAGCCGTCGATCGCTCCGACCCCGACGCGCTCGTCGTGGCGCGAGAGGCTTGTGACTCTCAAGGGGCTCTGGGGAGTGGTGGTGTTGTTCGGAGTCGTTCTGGGTGGCATGTTCTCGGGCTTCTTCTCGGTCAATCAGGCGGCTGCCATCGGCGCCTTCCTGGCCATCGTATTGTGTGTCGTCAACAGGACTCTGAATCGCGAAACGTTCAGGACCGCCATGAAGGACACGGTCAAGACGTTCGCCATGATGTTCCTTATCGTCATCGGCGCCAGCGTCTTCTCGAGCTTTCTCGCGGTGACCAAGATGCCCCTGGCACTCGCCGACGCTTTGCAGTCGGTCGATCTGTCTTTCGGCGTCGTGCTCATAATCATGACGATCATCTACATCATTCTTGGCATGCTCATGGACGAGCTTCCCATGATCATGCTCACCGTGCCGATATTCCTCCCGATCGTCGAGAGCTACGGGGTCAACTTCGTCTGGTTCGGCATCTACATCATTCTCGTGATGGAACTGGGGGCCATCGCTCCCCCCGTGGGTTTGAACTGCTTCATCATCCAGGGGATCGCCAAAGACATATCACTTGGTTCCATCTACAAAGGCGCTCTGCCTTTCGTCATCACGATCCTAGTCGGCATCGTGCTCATATACTTCTTCCCGCAGATCGTGCTCGTGCTGCCGAACTTGCTATGAAAGGGGTCGGTTCTTCATGTTGAGACTCGGCAGGATCGTGGACAGGTTCACGTTGGCTGTGAGCCTTGTCAGCTACGCCGGCGTGCTCGCCATCATGCTGCTGAACGTAGGCGATGTCTTTGCCACGAAGGCCTTCAAAGCGCCGGTGACGGGAGCGTACGAGATAACCGAGGTGCTGCTTCTCTGCACTGTCATGGCGTCGTTCGCCTATGCCCAGTCTCAGAAGGCCCACATCAACATGGGCATGGTGCTCAACCGGCTGCCCCGCCGGCTTGCCTTCGCGCTCTTCTCGCTCATGGGACTTCTCTCGGCTGCGACTGCCGGTGCCGTCGGATACGCCGCGGTCTTGCAGGCGCAGTCATCCATGCACAGGAACGCGGTCACGAGCGTTCTTCAGATCCCGCTGTTTCCGTTCTACTACGTTGAAGCGATCGCCATGTTCTTCTTCGCTGTGGTGTTGTTGTACGACACTCTGTTGGCGTTCATGGCGATACGGAGCGACAAGTACGCCGCGATGGTCAAGTCGACCTGGGCGTAGACCGGCATGGGGGATCATGACCTGACGCTCCCCTCTTGGAGCCACCGCCGCAATTCGGCCACACGTTCGATCGTCTCCTCGTAGCCCTGTCGGTAGAGCACGTCGAGCTTGGCCGCATCACGCTCCATGCGCCCGACCTCGAGAGTGCGCCGCGGTCTCAGAACAAAAACCTCGCCGGTGCTCTCGAGCGCCGTCAGTTGCTCCTGGGTCGCGTTGTACTTGAGGTGACGCTCGGCCATCGCCCGCCGCAGCGACGGGTAGCGCGCCAACGCTACGCGTGTCGCCAGGCCGAGACGCGGGGGGGCCTTGCGGTAGCCCTCGTTGCGTGTCAGCACCACCACGTTGCGACGGTTGCCGTCGGCGAACGCGCGACTGAGCGGGATGGGATCAGCGACCCCTCCGTCGAGGCAGAGCCGTCCGTCGATGTCGACCGGGGGAGACAAGATGGGGAGACTGCTCGAAGCGCGCTGCACCGTCCGGATGAACCAGCGAGGGTCGTGGTC
>JAKAHF010000227.1 GCA_021815245.1 Actinomycetes bacterium | reverse complement strand
AGAACGTCATCGGCACCGGCGGCATCTTCCGCTACGGTCTGCACCCCGAGCGGGTGCTTGGCGCCGCGCTCTTCGACCCCGAGACCCCGTGGAGTCTCAAACCGAGGGCTCCCAAGACGTTCATCGATCGCGACTACATGCTCTACGGCATCGGCCTGCTCTCGAGCGACCATCCGGCCGAGGCCATGCGCATCGCCCGCAAGTACCTGAAAGAGAGTGTGCTCTAGCGACACGGGAGGTGACAGTGAAGACCGAGCAACAACTCGTTCGATTCGTGCGCGACGCCTCGTTCGCCGACTTGCCCGCACCGGTGGTCGATCTGGCCAAAGACCAGATCCTCGCCGCTCTCGGTGGACTTCTCGCCGGCGCGTACTCCGAAGGCTGCGAAGCTCTGGCCGACATGGCCAAGGAAGAGGGTGGAACGCCCGAGGCGACGATCCTCATGCACGGCGGCAAGGTGCCCGCGCAGAAGGCGGCGTTCGTCAACGGCGTCATGGCCCGCGCGCTCGACTTGTGCGACTCGGCGGCTCCCGGCCCGCATCCGGGATCGGCGATCATCCCCGCGGTCTTGGCGGCGGCGGAGCTCGTGGGCGGCGTGAGCGGGGCCGACTATCTCGCCGCGGTTTGCGTCGGCACCGAGGTCGCGCTACGTTTCAATCTCGGCGAGGCCGAGTACGACGGGTTCGACCCCACCGGCATCTGCGTGCCGTTCGGCGCCGCCGCGGCGGTGGCGCGCATCCTCGACCTCTCCGAGGAGCAGACTCTGCACGCCCTCGCCTTGGCGTTGTGCCGGTGTGGCGGCACGTTTCAGTCGATGGTCGACGGCGCTCTCTCGGCCCGTGTGACCCAGGGGTGGGTCGCCGAGGTCGGGGTGTCGTGCGCCAGGTTGGCCGCGCGGGGCATCACCGGCCCGGCCAACTTCCTCGAGGGCCACTACGGCTACCCTCACCTCTACGGCAAAGACCACATCACCGCTCAGTCCATCGTTGCCGGTCTGGGCACCGACTATCGCGCCCCGAGGAGCCTCGTCTTCAAGAAGTTCCCGAGCTGCGGAGTCACCCAGGCCAGCACTCAGCTCGCGCTCGACCTGGTCGCCGGGGGCCTCGAGGCCGCCGACGTGGTGAGGGCACAGGTGACCGTGCCCCCCTACGTGTACCGGCTGGTAGGCCATCCCTTCGAGGTCGGAGATAATCCACGGGTCAACGCCCAGTTCAGCATCCGCTACTGCGTGGCCAACGCACTCCTGCGCAAGTCGTCGCGGCTCGTCCATTTCGAGGAAGAGGCCATTCGCGATCCAGAGGTACTCCGCCTCGTCGAGAGGATCGATGTCGTCGCCGACGAGGCGCTCGACAAGCGCGGACACTCCTCTGCCGACCTACGGGTATGGACCACGAGTGGCGCCGAACTCCTCCGCCAGGCCGACGCGGGTCCGGGTTTTCCCCAGCGCCCGCTGGCGAGGGAGGATCACCTACGGCGTTTCAACGACTGCATCGCTTTTGCCGGCAGATCTCCCGCAGCCGAGACCACGGCGGCCATCCTCGAGGCGATCGACCGTCTCGGTGACATGCCTGACGTTCTCGCGCTACTGCCCCTGTTCGCCGCATAGGACCACCCGTCAAGGAAGGACACTCACGTGAAGCTCGAGGGTAAGACCGCACTTGTCACCGGCGGCGGCACGGGCATCGGCGCCGCCATCACGGCGAGGTTCGTGGCCGAAGGAGCGAAGGTTTGCATCACCGGCCGCCGTCGCGACCGGCTCGACCAGGCCCTCGCCGGCTTTCCGGCCGGCTCGGTCGTGACCTGCCCGGGCGACGTGTCGGTCTATGAAGACGTGAAGAGAATGGTCGCGACGACCGTCGGCTTCGGCGGGTCGATCGACATCCTCGTCAACAACGCAGCCACAGACGTCTATGGCTTCATCGCAGAGCTCGATCCGGCCGACTGGCAGCGGGTGCTCGATGTCAACCTAACCGGCCCGTTCATGCTGACCAAGGAGAGTCTGCCGCACATGATCGAGAATGGCGGCGGCTCGATCATCAACGTCGCCTCGATCGGCGGCCTGCGGTGCATGCCAGGCAGTCCCGCATACGGGGTGTCAAAGGCGGGGCTGATCCATCTGACCAAGGCGACAGCTCTCGACTATGGTCCGCACAAGGTGAGATGCAACGTCGTGTGCCCCGGCGCCACGCGCACCGAGATGTTCGAGGCCACCCTGACCGAGATCGCCCATGCGCAGGGAACCACCGTCGACGCGCTTCTTGAGCATTTCTCGGCTCCGGTGCCGCTGCGCAGGGTGTCCACGCCCAGCGAGATGGCGGGCACCTGCGTCTTTCTCGCCAGCGAAGACTCCTCGTTCATGACGGGCGCCGTGCTGGCGGTCGACGGGGGCGCGGTCATCGTCGACGTGGCGGGTGCGCTATAAGAAGACCCCTGTCGCCCGCGTTCAGGCGTCTGTGGTCGCCTCCACGATGTCGTCGGCATCGTCAGAACCGTCCGGCGGATTGTGAAGGCCGAGGGTCTCGTACAAGACCGCCGAGACTGTGGTGAGGATCTTCTCCCAGTCGCGGAGTATCTGGGGCCCGAGAGTGTCGCCGACGCTCATGACCGCACTGCCGAGGCTTTCCTCGCAGATCGCGAAGAGGTCGGTGGTCTGAGGAGTCAGCCGGACGAGGAGCGCACGCCGGTCGTTCTTCGAACGCGTGCGCTTCACCATCTTCTTCGCCTCCAGCAGGTCGACCATGACCGAGGCCGCCGCCGCCGTCACCCCGATAGTCTCGGCCAGCTTCTTGATGCCGACACCTTCGGGATGAACGTCGCAGAGTTGCTTGATGGCGATGACCGTGTTGCCCTGAGCGCGAGTCACGTCGTCGACCCATAGGGCATCGGGCCCCTTGCGGGCATGGATCTCGTTGGTCGAATGAGAACGAAGCAGCTCGAGCACTACTTCGGAGGTCTTCCAGATCGACTCGCAGACCTTTTCGAGCGGCACCTCAGTCGAGGCGACCGATGAGGAAACGTCTGCGCTGTCGCTCGGTGCGATGTTTGTCTGGTCCACGTGCCTTCCCGGTCAATGCAGTTTCCCAAGAGTCCACAGCCCGTCCCACGGGAACGTGGGAGCGACGCAGCCGCTTGTATGATACGCCGCCCAAGGGTGGGTGCCGAGCCGAATGCGCAGAGGGAAAGAGCCCCGGGGACACAGGGCTCTTTCGTGGGGCCGCGGAGCTGCCTGTCGAGACGAAGGGCAGGCGGGCCCGGTGCCGGCGAAGGGGCGCTCGCCGGAAGGGAGGACAACTACGTACACATGTACGTCCTAGACTCGCGGACGGTCCAGCCCGAGGGATATCCTGCTGCGACGCTGCTCGAAGAGCCGTCCGACACGTGCGACCGACCTTTCTCGCTCGACTGGGTAATGGTGAGTCTGGCGAGTCTCGCTGCGCGAGCCGGGACCACCGAGCTCCATGCCAAGACTTTAATAAGTATTAATTAAATTGTCAAGACGGGTATAGTTCAATCTGGTATGTTGGTCATGCACGAGTGGTGGTCACGAGGGAGGGATGAGCGAGATGGCACGCTCACCGCGACTCAAGCGCGGAGAAAGACGAGAGCAGATCATCGGCGTAACGCTGGACTCGATCTCGCACAACGGCGTGAGAGAGACGAGTCTGGCTCGCATCGCCGATGCGGTCGGACTCACCACCCCGGCGCTCTACGCTCACTTCGCCAGCCGCAAGGAGATCCTGCTGGCCGCGCTCGACAGGCTCTTCGAGGAGCGCACGTTGCCGCATCGCTTTCCCGCGGAGAGCACGGCTATCGAGCGGCTGCGCGGCATCGCCCAGAGACACCGGCTCCTCATAGCCCCCGAGAAGAACCCCTCGATGTTCGCCCTCTTCGAATTCATCGTCGCCCCCCCTGAAGAAGGGCTGCGCGACATGGTCGGCGAGAAGCACCTGATTCTCATCAACGAACTGGCCGACATCGTGCGGCAGGGCCAAGTGGAGGGCTGCATCCGGGCCGACGCCGATGCCCTGCAGATCGCCTGGATGATCGTCAGCCGTGCCTGGACCGAGGATATCGCCCAGCTCATGGGCCTGAACGAAGAGTGGAACGAGGAACGCTCCAACCGCATGCTTGATCTCATCCTCGATTCGATCGCCGTTCCCGAGGCCGAGCGGCCCGCGGAGACGTCCGAAGCGACTCCATCGCTGACGTAAAGAGCGGCTCCCGCTATCCGAGAGCCGCTCTCACCAGCCTGGGCCGCGCGAAAAGGCGAGCAGGCGTTCATCCTCGTGGAGAGCTGCGGTCCCTTTCTTAGAACCTGAAAGTCCCGGGCGCCGGGACCGGCGTGAATTCCCCTTCGTGGAACTTGGCATTGTCGGTCATCGCCAGCACCAGCATGTAGTAGGGGCGATCGACCAGCTTGAAGTAGTTGGGGTTGTGGAGCACTCCGCCCGGCACGTAGACCGCGGTCGGCTCGGTGAAGCTGTACTCCTCATCGGCAAGGTAGGCCACCATCTCGCCGCCAAGGTTGAGGATGTCGTGCGGATGGGTCGGAATGTAGAGAAAGACCTCGTCATAGGTCTGATGGTGCTGCATGCCCTTCGTCCAATCCCAGTACGACATCCCATCGTTCTTGGCGATGTCGGCGAGGGTGGGCACGCCGACTCCCGTGCCGCCGGCGTAGGCGAAGAAGAACTCCGTCCATAGAGGCGCCCGGCAGACCTTCTCGTCGAACATCAGATTGGGCGTGCAGACCCGACCGAGCAGGAACGAGATGTAGATGTCCTGCGACAGGGTGAGACGATTGACGTACTGGGCGTACTTGCCCTTGCCCGGCTGCGCGACGCCGATGAGGTCGGCGCTGAACGCGGGCGGATACGGATGGTAGGCCACGGGCGCGGTCGCGTAGTCCGGGGTCAGCGAGACCGTTGTGATGATGATGGGGTGGTTCGGGCAGTTGACCTTGGTGATGATCCACGGGTTGTGCGCCAATCCTCTGGGCACGTAGACCGCGGTCGGGGTGTTGAACACGAACTTCTCGGCGTCGTCGCCGGTTCCAAGCCACATCTCCACCTGACCGCCCAAACGCGTGTTGTCGGTCGAGTCGCTGCCGAAGAAGT
>JAKAHF010000226.1 GCA_021815245.1 Actinomycetes bacterium | reverse complement strand
AAACGCCCTGATCAGATTCTTTCGAGGCATCTTCTCCTCGGAGCCTTTGGTGCGCTACTACATACTCGATGGGCCATACGGTGGCCGGCCTACCTCTGTCATGGTGGGGGCTCGGGTAGGCTCGCCGGTGACGGCGCCCATCTCGGGTTCGGTGGTCGCCGTGAAGGAGTACATGCTCTACGGCAAGTACCCCGATGTGCAGATAGACATCAAGCCCGAGCAGACGAGTGGAGTCACGCTCAGCCTGCTTTTCATAGAGGACCCGGTGGTCTCGATAGGCGATATCGTGACCGCCGGCAAGACCCAGCTAGGCAAGGTACGATCGTGCCCCGAGGACCTCGGGGAGAGCCTCTCGGTCTACACCAAGGAGGCAGGGGCCCATGTGTACATGCAGGTAACGGAGGAACCCGTCGACTGAAAGCGCGCTTCTGTTCACAGTGCGGTGGCTCTATCGAGATGCAGCCCGTGGGAGATCGTCCCCGCGAGGTCTGCTCGGTCTGCGGCATGGTCTTCTATCAGAACCCGCTGCCCGCCGCGGCCGCTCTCGTTCTCGACGAGGCGCGGAGAGTGCTCCTGGTGCGGCGAAGATTCCCTCCCAACGAAGGCATGTGGTGCCTACCCATCGGGTTCGCGGAGATGGGAGAGACCATCGCCGAGGCGGCCATGCGCGAGTTGCAGGAGGAGACCGGGGTGGTCGGCCGGGTTACCCGGCTGATCGACGCCGATTCGTGGAAGAGCGGCTTCTACGGAGACCTTCTGGTGGTCACGTTCGAGGCCGAGAAGGTCTCGGGCATCGAGACCGCGGGCGACGATGCCGACGACGTGCGCTACTTCGCGATCGACAGCCTCCCCCCGCTCGCTTTCCCCTCGAACGAGAAGGCCATAAGACTGTGTGGCGACTTGCACGAGGACGATTGGGCCATCCAAGATTCGTTCACGCGTTTCGAGGAAGGCGGCGGCGCGAGGATGCTGTCGGACACCCTCATCGGGTTCGTCGGCGACAACGCGCCCTATGTCGCTCGGCTTTGGCTGGCCGACGTACGCTCGAGCCACTCGACCATACGCTACATGTTGCTCGACCCCGACTCACTCCTCGAGGAGTGCACCACGGGTCTTCAGCTGCTCGGTCGGTGGCTCGAAGGCGAGAGCACCGAAGATGAGATGAGGTCGTTCTACCGTGAGCTCGGAGCCAAGCGCCGCGCCCAGGGCATGGAATCGTTCGAGATGCTGTCGGCCGTGTTGCTTCTCAAGAAGCACATCTGGACCCACGCGCGCTCCCAGGGAGTCTGGGAGAGCCCGGTCGACGCCTACCGCGTGATGGAGCTGCAGAGCCGTTTCGCCATGTTCTTCGACAGGGCCGCCTACTACCTGATGCGGGGCTTCTCAGAGGCCGGCGGGCGAGAATCAGACGAGGGGTAGCTCGGGGAACACCTGGCAGGTGCCGTTGTGCCAGACCACGTGGAACGGATGGTCGAACAGGGCCGAGAGCTTCGCCGGGGTGAGCATCTCGTCACGATCGCCATCGGCGAACACCTTCCCCTCCTTGACCATGACGACCCTCCCGATCTCGGGCGGGATCTCGTGCACGTGATGCGTCGTGAGAAGGACGGTCGTGCCCCGCTGCATGAGTTCCCGCATGAGGTCGCGATACTCGAACGACGAGCGGAGGTCGAGTCCCGAGGTCGGTTCGTCGAGGAGGAGAGTATCGGGCTCATGCACCAGGGTCCGGGCGAGCAGAAAGCGCCGTTGCTCACCGGTCGACATCAGACCGTAGGGTCTCTCACGCAGCCCCTCGACGCGAAGCATGGCCATGGTCCGCTCGGCTCTGTCGAGCTGTTCCTCGGTGAAGGCCTGGTGGCTCCACGTATCGATGCTCGAGTAGAACCCCGACAGAACGACGTCAAAGCCCTTGGCGCTCGAAGCATACTCCTGTTGCAGATCGGGAGAGACGACGCCGAGATGGGAGCGGATGTCCCAGATGTTCCAGCGATCGTTGCCGAGCAGCCGAAAATGGCTGGCCTCGTCGAACCGGGGCCGCAGCTCCCCTGAGACCAGTTTGAGCAGAGTGGTCTTGCCCGCTCCATTGGGCCCAAGAATGGCCGTGGAGCAGCCCTGTTCGATCTCGAGCGTGAACCCGTCGAGCACCTTCTTGAGCCCGCGGTACACGGTCACGTTGCTCATGTCGAGAACCAGCGTCATGTGAGGTCACCTTCCGGCACGGCATTCGACCGTGCATGATACCCGGACGCGCCAAAAGAGCGCCAAAGCGAGCGAGAGCGAAGCGAAGCGAGAAACGAAAGGGCGAAGCGAAGCGAGCAAAGAGCGAAGCGAAGCGAGCAAAGAGCGAAGCGAAGCGAGCAAAGAAAAGGCGAAGCGAGCCCGGGCAATGCGAAGCGAGCCCGCCCCTGAGTAGACACGTGCCGCTCACTGAAGACCCCCTATCGCGCGGATGCGCGACCAACCTCTGAGTGACCGGCGGGTAGGCGGCGCCGTGGGGTGCCGGGCGGGGAGCTTCAGGCCGCGCGCCGCCGAACGAGCGACCGCGAAGCGGCGACGCGAGTCCCGGTGGCTGAGTGGTGCGGCCGGTGCTCCCGGCCCGGCGCCCCACGGCGCCGCCCACTCACTGACGACTCAAAGGCAGGACGCGCAGTGAGCTACACGTTGAAGCGGAAGTTCACTATGTCCCCATCGGCCATGACATAGTCCTTGCCCTCGACGCGGAGCACACCGGCGTCGCGACAGGCCTTCATGTTGGCGCCATGAGACATGAAATCGTCGTATGACACGATCTCGGCGCGTATGAAACCGCGCTGTATGTCGGAGTGGATGGCTCCCGCCGCTTCGCGAGCGGTCTCACCGGCACGGATAGGCCAAGCGCGCACCTCGTCGCTGCCCGCGGTGAGGAAACTGATGAGTCCCAGGGACTTGAAAGCGGCCTGAGCGACGACCTCGGCGGCAGGTCCGGGCAGCCCGAGAGCCGCGGCGTATTCCTCTTGCTCCTCGGGAGAGAGTCTCGCCACCTCGAGGGCATCGAGAAACGGAAACGCGAGCGCCTTGCGGTCTCTGACCTGGGCACCAAGCGACTCGGCATCCCAGACGGTTTCTGATTCGGCGTTGACGACGAGCATCTGCGGTGTCAGTGTGAGGAACTGGTAGCCCCGCACGAAGCCGAGCGCGGTCTCGTCGAAATCGACCTCGCGCAGCGGCACCTCGGCTTCGAGCGCCTCCTGGCAGCGGGCGAGGGCCTTCTTGCCGGCGTCGGGCATCGGCGCCTTCTTGGCGCGCTCGAACGCGCGTTCGATGCGGATCAGATCGGAGAGCACGAACTCCCGGTCGAGCTCGTCGAGGTCCTCGGCCGGATGGGCAGGCTCGCCGAGGATCATGGAGTCGAAGGCCCTGAGCACATGAAGGTAGAGTTGGCCGCCGGAAAGAGCGTCGAGATACCGCTCCATCTCACCCTTGCGTGCGCTTGCCTCGGGCCACGCGACCTCCTGCACCTTGAACTCGGCGAACGTGGTCTTCTTCGGCACGAAGATCTCCGACAGTTTGCGCACCCTGAAGTCGCCGACGTGAACGGTGGCGATGTGTCCTTCACCGCGACCTTCCGCGAGAGCGGCCACGAGAGTGCTCTTGCCGCAGCCCTTGAGCCCGATGATGCGCGCTTCCATGCCTGCCCACCTGCACTTGTCACGTTCGGAGACCGGCGTCGGCCGGATTCGGGTTCAGTGTATCCCAGCTGTGTGACAATAGTCGGCACGGACCGAGACGTCCCATTTTGCGAAGGAGCGAACATGAACATGCGCAACTCCACCCGGCCGGCCTGCCTTGCAGCCTTGGTCGCGATCTTGCTGTCCCTGGTCGTTGTCTTCGCCGCCTGTGGCAGCGGCGGAGAAGGCGGCGCGAAGACCGGCGACGTGAAAACCTACACCGACAAGACATATGGTTACAGCTTCCAGTACCCCAGCGGTTGGCAGCTCCAGCAGCAGGCCGACGAGGCCGACGTCACAAGTGGAGCGGCAGCGGCACAGGCGGTCGCCGCCTTCGATCCCGAGGGCGCCAAGACCGACACTTCCTACACCGATCTGCTCGAGGTGTCGGTCTACGAGCTCACGGGCACCGTGGACGACTCGGTCATGCCCGCGCTCGAAGAGGAGGTCAGGTCGGTCTTCGCGGGTCTCGAAAGCCAGGCCGCCGATCTCAAGGTGGTCGAACAGATGACCGCGGTCACGGTTTCGGGCCTCAAAGGCTGGAAGATCACCTACAGCTTCGACAAGGACGGCACACCGGCGCAGTCGACCCTCTTCCTGGTGTTTGGTGGCAGCCTCGAGTACCAGCTGCTCGTGCAGGCGGCGACCTCGAGCTGGGAAGCCGACCAGGCCGTGTTCGAGACGTTCGTGTCGAGCTTCACTCCCGGAACGGCCACGAGCACGTCGAACTAACACCGCCATGATCCGCTACCAGAAGGTGTATCTGACCGAACTCGACCGGCACAACGCCGAGACGATCAGGGCTTGGATCAACGATCCGGAGGTGCACCGTTTCTTGCTCGTCGGCCACGTGCCCATCACCCGCGAGCAAGAGGAGCGCTACTACGATCTCCAGTCAGAGGCGAAAGACAGCTACTCGTTCGAGATCCACCTGGCGGCCGACGGGCGCTACGTCGGCAACATAGGACTGACGGGCGTCGACCTCGTGCACCGGCATGGCGAGATCGGCCTGGTGATCGGCGACAAGACCGTTTGGGGCAAGGGCTTCGGGGCCGACGCCGTCGTCGCCTGCCTTATCTTCGCCTACGACACTCTTGGGCTCCACAGGGTATCCATCCGGGCACACGCGGAGCATTCCAAGGCCATCTCTCTCTACAAGCGGCTCGGCTTCGTCGAGACGGGCAGGGAACGCGAGCACGTGTTCCAGGAAGGCCACTTCCAGGACGAGATCATTCTCGACATGCTCGACCGAGAGTTTCGCGCCCACTATCCGGCTCGGTCATAGACCGGCCCTGAGCCGGAACGATGATTCAGGCCGCGACCTCGTAGACCATGGGCTGGGGCACCGCTCCAAGCGGGACGTCCATGCCGGTGTCGGAGGTTACCACGCGCGATTCGAACGGGTAGGTGACTCCTTCGACCCACTGACAGGCGACCACGGGGC
>JAKAHF010000225.1 GCA_021815245.1 Actinomycetes bacterium | reverse complement strand
GCGACTACTAACAGTGGCTGGTAGACAACGGCGTCTTGCCGGCGCCGGTCGACCCGCAACAGGCGTTCACCAACCGGTTTCTACCGTAGATGGCCGTTGCGCGCATCGAACTCCGACAGGTGAGCCTGACCTTCAAGGGTGATGGTCGGACGGTCCCTGCGCTGCGCGACCTGTCTCTGCGAGTCATGCCCGGCGAGTTCGTCACCATCATCGGGCCGAGCGGCAGCGGCAAGAGCACGCTGTTCAATCTCTGCGTCGGCCTGCTCGAGCCCGATGAAGGTTCGATCGTCATCGACGGGCATGAGCCGGACAGCCGGCTGGGCCTGTTGGGCTACATGCCTCAGCGCGACCTCCTTCTGCCATGGCGGAGCGTGCTCGACAACGTGCGCATCGCGCAGGACATACAGCGCATCCCGCGGAGCGAATCCCGCGAGAAGGCTCTCGAGATGTTCGGGCGCTTCGGATTGGACGGCTTCGAGCACGACTACCCGTCGGCCCTGTCGGGCGGCATGCGCCAGCGGGCCGCGCTGCTTCGCACCTGGCTCACGGGTTGCGACACCCTGCTCCTCGACGAGCCCTTCGGAGCGCTCGACTCCCTGACCCGCAGGGAGCTGCAAGACTGGCTCCTTGCCGTATGGCAGGAATTCGGTCGCACGGTGTTCTTCATCACGCACGACGTGCACGAAGCCGTCTACCTTGCCGATAGGGTCATCGTATTGAGCGCCCGTCCGGGCACCGTCAAAGAGGAGCTGGTGGTCGACCTGCCGCGCCCTCGCCGGCAGCGCATGGTGGCCGATGCTGCCTTTGGCGGTCTTGTGCGAGAGCTGCTGTCGGTGCTGGGCGTCGACACGTCAGCGCGCGAGGGTCAGTTGTAGAAGGCGATCTCCGAAAGCTCCACGCCCCAGCGCTCGTCGGTGAGGGGCGCCAGTTGCGTGAACCAGAGCCGGCCCTTGCTGATGGCGGTGCCGAGCGTTATGGTCTGCGTCGAATCGCCGTCGAGGTTGGCGATCTGGGCCATGCTCCCCGACGACATGATCTGCCGCAGCTCGCCCTTCCAGCCTTCTACACTCGACACTATCTGGATGATGGTCGCCTGGCCGTCGAGCTCGAAGTCGAGGCCCACGCCCTGCTTGAGGCCGCCAAAGGTGGCCGAGCGGTAGAGCTCGGTGCTCCACACCGTGCCTTCCTTACCGTCGGTGAGGTACTTCAGCTTGCCGGGGTTCTCGGTGTTGTCGCCCTCGGGATCATAGTCCTCGATCGAGAGCACCGCGACAGGGGTCGGCTCGCGGGTGACGGTGAGGTGTAGCACGTGGTCGCTCGCCTTCTCGCCCGGCAGGGGCTCCTGCCGCAGCACGATGCCGGCTTCCTCATCGAACGAAGGGACCAGATCGCTCGCTCCCACGAAGACCTCCATGCCCGCGTCGGCCGCCAGCTTCTTCGCCTCGTCTTGCGTCAGCCCCACCACGCTCGGGGCGCCGCCGCCGGTGAAGGTCAGTAGGAGCACCACCGCCACCGCGACGACGACGATGCCCACCAAGGCACCGCCGATCTTCAAGCGGCGGCTCGACCGGCGCCTGCGCGCCAGCTCGCGCGCCTGCTCGCGCACCCACTCGCCCTCAGGCTCCTCAGCCGCCCGCTTGGCTCCCGATGCGGCCGCCGCGCTGCCGGAGGCGCGCCGGCCGGGCCGCTCGTCGGCCGGGCTGCGCCGCAGAGTGCGCTTCTGCGCCTGCGACACCTCGGGCGCGCGTTGGGGAGCGTAGAGGCCGAGTCCCACGAGCGCGCCCAGGAGCTCGTCCATGGAGTTGAAGCGATCCTCGGGGAGCTTCTCGAGACAGCGCATGACCACCTTCTCGAGCCCTTCGGGAAGCTGGGGGCGAACGTCGGTGATCGGCGCCGGAGTGCTGTTGAGGTGCATGCGGGCGATCTCGGGCATGTTGGTGCCGTCGAACGGCGTGATGCCGGTGAGCATCTCGTACAGGACTACGCCGAGGGAATAGACGTCGGATCGTGCGTCGACCGGCCGGCTGCGTATCTGCTCGGGCGACATGTATCGCGCGCTGCCGATGATGGAGCCCGCGCGCGTCACCCTGGTCCAGTCCGGCCCGGTGGCGATGCCGAAATCGGTGATCTTGGCGTGCCCGTTACGGTCGATGAGGATGTTCTGCGGCTTGACGTCGCGATGCACGATGCCCGCCTGATGGGCGGCCGCAAGACCTTCGGCTATCTGCCCGGCGATGCGGCCGAACTCGCCGATGCCCATGAGGCCCTCACGTATGAGGTCTTTGAGCGAGCGGCCCTCGACGTACTCGAACACCAGGTACTCGTCGTTGTCGCTCGCACCACGGTCGATGAGTGTGACCACATTGGGGTGCGAGAGTTGCGCAAGAGCACGCCCCTCGCGATCGAACCGCGCGCGCGTACGCGGGTCCTCGTTCAGAGGCGGCTCCAGCCGTTTGACGGCTACATTCCGCTGGAGCTTGGTGTCCCAGGCCTGGTATACGATGCACATCCCCCCGCGCCCAAGGACTCGGCCCAAGCGATATCGATTTTTCAGGAGCGGTCCCCCACCGCTTTCTCCGCCGTCTTCAGGCATTGGCAAGTAAAGAAGGCTCCTGGCTCGTGGACGTCGATGGTACGAGACACTATCATAGACCTTGAAAAGGATTAGGAGGTGGCGCCGCGTGATCTACTACGTGATCCCCCGCGAACTCGCGGACAAGTACTACGATGAGTTCCGCAAGCGCTTCGCTGGGGTCGAAGGAGTGGAGGTCATCATCGATCGTCGCGAGGCCGATCGTCGAGGGCAGAGCGAAGGGGGAGGGCAACGGGTTCTTCGCGACAGGCGCCGGCGCCGGATGAGTGGTTCATTCCCGGACGTGTGAGATGACACCGCCTGGTGTCAGGCTCGATCTGCACAACCACACACTCTTCTCAGCAGATGGTCTGATGTCGCCCGCTGAGCTTCTGGCCACGGCCGGGAGCCGGTGCGTCGCCTGCATCGCGATCACCGACCACAACAGCGTCGCCGGGGCTCTCGAAGCGGTGCGACTGGCCGACGCCGACCCCACGCTTCCCCGAGTGATACCGGGCATCGAACTCTCCACCTCCGATGGAGAGATTGTCGGGCTCTATGTCTGGGAGACCATTCCGGCGGGACTGCCTCTCTTGACCGCGGTCGAACGCATCAAAGGCCAGGGGGGCATCGTCTACCTGCCGCATCCTTTCGACCGGCTGCGTAGAGGCAGTGTATCGAGTGGAGCTCGCGAGCGGGCCGCGGAGCTCGCCGACATCATCGAGGTCGTCAACGGTCGTTCGCTGAGCTACCGCGCGAACGAGAAGTCGCGCCGCCTCGCGGAGAGACTCGGCAAACCACAGGGGGCGGGCAGTGATGCGCACCGTCTGGCCGAAGTGGGCAACGCCTGCATCGTGGTCGACGCCTATCCATCGCGGGAGGATCTCGTGTCGCTCGTCGCGAGGGGCCACGTGGTACACGATCTGACTCTTTGGGAATACACTCTCAATTGGGGACTACAGGGATTGGCCCCGGTGACGCGCTTGCGCCGCCGTCTGGCCGGTGATCTGGCGAGGAGGTAGCCGTGAGCGGCTATCCGGCAGGCGATGGACGTCCCGCTCGCGATCAGGCGCACACGTGCGATGCGCCCGCGGACCTTTGGGAGTCGTGGCGTGAGGGACCGGCGGTGCATTGTCTTCTCTGTGCCCATCACTGCCGCATCGAGCCGGATGAGCGCGGCCTCTGCGGGGTGCGAGAGAACCGGGCCGGCTCGCTCTTCACGTTGGTCTATGGGTGTCCCGTCTCGACCGCGGTCGACCCCATCGAGAAGAAGCCGCTCTTTCACTTCATGCCGGGCACTCTGACGTACTCTCTCGCGACGGTGGGCTGTAACCTGACGTGCGCCTTCTGCCAGAACGCCGAGATCAGCCAGATGCCGCGCGATCGAGGGCGGGTGGTGGGCACGCCCCTCTCACCCGAGCGCGTGGTGAAGAGCGCGATCGAAGCGGGCTGCGGGAGCGTGTCGTTCACCTACACCGAGCCGACGGTCTTCTACGAGTACGCCCGCGACTGCGCGCGTTTGGCGAGTGCGAGCGGGCTCAAGAACATCTTCGTGACGAACGGCTACATGACGCGGCAGCTGCTCGACGACATAGACGGCGATCTGCACGCCGCCAATGTCGATCTCAAGTCGTTCTCCGACGACTTCTACCGCACGCTGACCGGGGGACGTCTCCGGCCCGTGCTCGACTCCATACAAAGGCTCTGGGAAATGGGGGTGTGGGTGGAAGTGACCACCCTCCTCATCGCGGGCAAGAACGACTCCCTGGAGGAACTACACTCGCTGGCCGAGTTCATCGCGTCGGTCTCCCCAGACATCCCGTGGCATGTCTCCCGCTTCTATCCCGCTTATCGCATGCTCGACACGCCTCCGACCGCCGTCGCCGCGATCGAGCGAGCGCTGCGGGCCGGTCGCGATGCCGGGCTGCGATATGTGTATGGCGGCAACATCGCCGGGCATGCTTCAGAATCGACGCTGTGCCCGTCGTGCGGTACGGTAGTGATCGAACGAAACGGGTTCAGGGTTCTCAAGAACAGCGTGCACGACGGCAGATGTCCGACGTGTGGCAAGGAGATCGCCGTCAGATAGAAGGGAGTGGCCGTCATGACCCTCGTTGGCTGCTTCGTCACACCGCATCCCCCGATCATCCTCCCCGAAGTGGGGGGACCGGAGGTCGCCGGGGCCCAGCCCACCGTGCTCGGCATGAGCGCCGTGCGTGAACGGGCGGCTGAGCTCGAGCCCGATACGATCGTTCTCCTGTCTCCGCACGCGCCTCTCGACTATCAGGCGATGACCGTTTCGCTCGCCACCTCATACCACGGCACGTTCGCGATGTTCAGGGCGCCGGGCCTGCGTGTGGACGCGGACGGCGATGTTTCGACGGCCCAAGCCATCATCGAAGCGGCGGCGGACGCGGGCGTGCCCGTCGAAGCCGAAGACGCCGGCAGACGCATCGACGACCTCGACCATGGGGCGATGGTGCCACTCGTCTTCTTGCTCGGGGGCCTCGCGAAGCCGTGCAGACTGGTGCTCCTCGCCTTTTCGCAGCTCGGCATCGAGGAGCACGTGCGCTTCGGCGA
>JAKAHF010000224.1 GCA_021815245.1 Actinomycetes bacterium | reverse complement strand
CGTCACCTCTGACCCGCCGAGGGCGCAGCCGAAGCTGTCCCGAGACGGGTCCCCTGAATGCCAGCCGCTTATCTTACCACAGCCTTTCATCAGCTTTCGTCAGCCTTCCCGAGCCCCATCCCCGATACTTCAGCCGCGGTAAGGATTCTGGGGCCCTGCTTAGTGATAGCCACCGTGTGTTCGAAGTGCGCCGACATACTATGGTCTTTTGTATATATGGCCCAGCCGTCATCACCTATCTCGACTTCGTACCGGCCCATATTGATCATCGGCTCGATCGCGAGGACCATGCCCTCGCGCAACTCGGGCCCTTGCCCAGCAGGGCCGAAGTTCGGCACCTGAGGATCTTCGTGCATCTCACGTCCGACGCCGTGCCCGACGAGACTCTCGACGACCGAGTAGCCGTGAGCCTCCGCGTGCGTCTGTACAGCGTGGGAGATATCGCCCACGCGATTGCCGATCACGCATTGCGCGATGCCCTTCATCAGCGCCTCTTGGGTCACCCGGAGCAGCGCTTGGGCCTTCTCGGAGATCTGACCGACTGCGAACGTCGAGGCGGCGTCGGCGATGTACCCTTCCATGGTGACACCCACGTCGACACCGAGGATGTCGCCGTCACGCAGGCGGACCTTGCCCGGGATGCCGTGCACCACCATGTCGTTCGGAGACGCACAGATGGAGCCGGGGAAGCCCCGGTATCCCTTGAAGGTCGGCACGCCGCCCTTTTCTCGAATGTAGCTCTCAGCCAAACGATCCAACTCTTTCGTCGTCATCCCCGGTTCTATCGCTCGGCCGAGAAGATCCAAGCATCCACGCACCACTTTGCCCGCTCGGGCCATCTTCTCGATCTCCGATAGCGACTTCCTGATGATCACGCCAGTCTGCTCTCCACACTCCCGTCGCCGACGCAACTATCGCCGCGACTTCGTCATTCTGCCGGGCCCAGCGCCGCCGCGATATCGGCGAACGTCTTGTCCGGCTCTTGGGCGCCGTCGATGCGGATGACCACACCCTGGGCGTCGTAGTAGTCGATCAACGGTTCGGTCTGCGAGCGGTAGACCTCCAGCCGGTTGCGCACCGTGGCTTCGGTGTCATCGTCGCGCTGATAGAGCTCGCCGCCGCACTTGTCACACACGCCCTCGACTTTGGCCGTGTTGAAGTAGACGTGGAACGGGGTCTGGCAGGCACGGCAGATGCGCCGGCCGGTCAGCCGCTTGATCAGGAGATCTTCGTCTACCAGCAACACCACAGTCTTGGTGATAGCCCTGTCGAGACCCTCGAGGGCCTTGTCAAGAGCTTCCGCCTGAGGGATGGTGCGCGGGAAACCGTCCATGAGAAAGCCCTTCGCCGTGTCGGGCTCCTGCAGACGGTCCTTGACGATGCCGATCACCACACTGTCGGGCACCAACTCGCCGGCATCCTTGCACTTCTTTGCCTCCAGGCCCATCTGGGTCTGGTTCTTAACGGCAGCGCGAAGGATGTCACCCGTCGAGATGTGGGGCACGCCGTACCCGTCGACGATGCGACTGGCCTGTGTGCCCTTGCCTGCGCCGGGAGGGCCAAGAAGAACGAGATTGAACTGAGTCACGTCGAGGTCCTTTCCTACAACCTTGGGCTACTTGAGGAAGCCTTCATAGTGGCGCATCAGCAACTGCGACTCCATCTGCTGCATGGTATCGAGCGCGACGCCGACCACGATCAGGAGCGAGGTGCCGCCGAAGTAAAAGGCGATACCCATGCCCTTGATGAGCGCGGTGGGCAGCAGAACGATCGCGGCAAGGAACAGAGCACCGGGTAGCGTGATGCGGGTAAGCACCCGATCGAGATAGGCCGCAGTCGGACGTCCCGGGCGGATGCCCGGCACGAAGCCGCCGTACTTCTTCAAGTTGTCGGCCTGGTCGAGGGGGTTGAACTGTACCGCGGTGTAGAAGTAGGTGAACGCGACGATGAGGATGACCTCAGCAGCGAGGTACCACCACGAACTCGGACCAAGGTGATCGGCGAGCCACTGCGTCCAGCCCCAGGGCACCATCTCGGCCAGCGTGACCGGGAAGAGCAGCACCGACGACGCGAAGATGACCGGAATAACACCCGCCATGTTCACGCGCAGGGGCAGGTAGGTGCTCTGGCCGCCGTAGACCTTGCGGCCCACGACGCGCTTGGCATACTGCACCGGGATGCGGCGCTGGCCCTGCGTGACGAAGATGATGGCCGCTATGACCAGCACCGAGATGACGGCCATGGCGACCCAGTAGCCCGGGTTCATATGCAGGAGCTTCCAGAGACCGTCGGGGAGCCGCGAGATGATGCTCGCGTAGATCATCAGCGAGATGCCGTTGCCGATGCCACGCTGAGTGACAAGCTCGCCCAGCCACATGACGAGGATGGCTCCCACAGTCAGACTCAGAACCACCAGCCACACATTGATGGGCGTGAAGGTGCTGTTGCCCGCGGCGTCAGCCGGGAACGCGCCCTGGTTGCGGAAGAGGAATACGAAGCCGATGGCCTCGATGACCGCCAATATCGCGGTGAAGTACCGCGTGTATTGGTTGACCTTCTTCTGCCCCGCGGGTCCCTCTTTCATGAGCGCCTCGAGCTTCGGGCTCACCATGGTCAGAAGCTGCATGATGATCGAAGCCGTGATGTACGGCATGATGCCCATGGCAAACAGGGCCATCTGCCGGAGCGCGCCGCCGGTGAAGAGATCGTAGAAGTCGAGCACTCCACCGGTGCCCGTCGTGCCCGAGATCGCCGACACGTCGACGCCGGGCACGGGCAGGTAGCAGCCCAGCCGGTAGAGCGCGATGATGAGCGCCGTGAAGAGCAGCTTCTTCCGGAGATCCGGAAGCTTCCACGCGTTGAGCAGCGACTGGAACATCAGCCTACCCCTTAGATGACTTCCGCCGTGCCACCGGCGGCTTCGATCTTGGTGACCGCCGCGGCGCTGAATCCGTGCGCCTTGATTGTGAGCGGATGCGCCAACTCACCATCGGCGAGGATCTTGATTCTCTCGTCGAGCTTCTTGATGATGCCTTTGTCGAGCAACGCTTCGGGAGAGACCACTTCTCCGGCCGCGAACACAGACAGACGCGAAAGGTTGATCGGCGTCATGTAGGTGCGGAACGGGCCGATGGGCATGGCGGTCTTGGCCAACGGGCCACGAAGCTTGGGTAGCCGCATATGCAGCGGCATCTGGCCGCCCTCATAGCGAGGCGAGATCTGGCCGCCCGAGCGCTGCTTGGAGCCCTTGTGGCCCCGCCCGGACGTCTTGCCCAGACCCGAGCCCTCGCCCCGACCCACGCGCTTCTTACTGTGCTTGGCCCCGGGGTCGGGCACCAGGTTGTGTAGGAAGATATCTCCCATAGCTATCCTTTGTCCTTGATGTCGACCACGTCGACCTGGAGCATGTACTCGACCTTGTGCACCATGCCGCGAATGGCAGGGCTGTCTTCGTGGTAGACCGTCTGGCCCATGCGACTGATGCCGAGCGCGTCGAGCGTGGCCTTGTGGTCCTTCTTACGGTTGATGCGGCTTTTGACTTGCGTGATCTTCAACATTTCGTCACGCTTCCTCGGTCGCGGCGGCCTCAGCCGGAGCATCGGCCGCAGCTTCGGGGGCCACCGGCGCCGGTGCGGGAGCCTGATCGGCTGCGACCGGCGCGGTCTCGGCCGGGCGCTTGCCGGTCACATAGGCTATGGTCTTGCCTCGTTGCAGGGCAATGTCCTCGGGGCGGCGCAGAGAGCGAAGCCCCTGCTCGGCGGCCCGGACCATATTGATGGGATTGGTCGTGCCGAGGCTCTTGGTCAGCACGTCATGCACGCCGCCGAGCTCGAGCAGAGCGCGGACGCCTCCGCCGGCGATGACGCCGGTACCGGCCGAGGCCGGACGCATGACCACGCGGCCGGCGCCGAAGTGCCCCATGACCTCGTGGGTGATGGTCGTGCCGTGCTTCGGTACGACGAACAAGTTCTTGCGAGCGTCGTCGATGGCCTTCTGGATGGCCAGCGGGACTTCCTTGGCCTTGCCGTAGCCGACGCCCACCGTGTCCTCACGGTTGCCGACAGCGACGAGGGCTGTGAAGGAGAAACGCCGACCGCCTTTGACGACCTTCGCCACGCGGTTGATATGGATGACGCTCTCCTCGAGGTTAAGCGTATCTGCCTTGATCTGTGCCAAAGTGCTACCTCACTCTCCCTCAGAAGTCCAAGCCAGCTTCGCGGGCACCGTCCGCGAGGGCCTTCACTCGACCGTGATACAGATAAGATCCTCTGTCGAAGACCACACGCTCGACACCGGCGGCCTTGGCGCGCTCGGCAACGAGGGCGCCGACCTTGGTGGCCTGGTCCTTCTTGCTGAGACCTGTCTCAGCGATATGATTGCTGTCGGCACTGGCTAGAGTGCGACCCGTCGAGTCGTCGATGACCTGTACCCAGATGGCGCGGTTCGACCGGAAGACGGAAAGGCGAGGACGGTCGGCCGTGCCGCGCACCTTGCTGCGCACCCTCACGGCGCGCCGCGCGCGCATAGCGTTGTAGTTGTTCGTGCTCATACTCTCCTCTTCCCTACGCCCGCTTGCCGACTTTGCGCCGCACCACTTCGCCTTCGTAGCGGATGCCTTTGCCCTTGTAGGGCTCCGGCTTGCGGATGGCGCGAATCTCAGCCGCGATCTGGCCGACACGTTGCTTGTCGACACCCTTCACCAAGATCTGCGTGGGCACGGGCACTTCGAATTCGATGTTCTCCGGCGGAGTGACCACTACCGGATGCGAGTATCCAACGAGGATCTCGATGTCGTCGCCCTTCTTCGAGGCCCTGTAGCCGACACCCTGGATCTCGAGCTTCTTCTGGAAGCCGGCGGTCACGCCCGTGACCATGTTCGAGAGCAGCGTGCGGGTGAGGCCGTGCAGCGACCTGTTGGGGCCGGTGTCGTCAGGCCGGGTGACGGTCATGACGCCCTCTTCGAGGGTCACGGTCATCTTGGGATGGACATCCATCGCCAAGGTGCCTTTGGGACCCTTGACCGAGACGTGGTTGCCGTCGATGGTGATCTCGACACCAGCGGGAACCTGTATTGGTGCTCTTCCTATTCTTGACATAGCGGCTACCAGACGAAGCAGATGACTTCGCCGCCAACACCCAGCCGCTGCGCCTCGCGGGCGGTCA
>JAKAHF010000223.1 GCA_021815245.1 Actinomycetes bacterium | reverse complement strand
GAGTTCGGCAACATCTACACCCGGCTCATGAACCCGACGACCGACGTGCTCGAGAAACGCCTGGCGGCGATGCACGGCGGCAGTGGTGCGGTGGCGACCGCGTCGGGCATGGCGGCCATCTTCTACGCGATCACGGCCATCACATCGGCGGGGCAGAACTTCGTCACCGGAGACAAGCTCTACGGGGGCACCTACACGCAGTTCTCGTATCCGCTCAAGCGGTTCGGCATCGAAGCTCGCTTCGTCGATTCGCGCGACGTCTGTAACTTCGAGCGGGCCATCGACGAGAACACCCGGCTCCTCTACACCGAGTCGATCGGCAATCCCAAGGGCAACATCGACGATCTCGAAGGCATGGCCCACATCGCCCACAAGCACAAGATCCCGCTCATCGTCGATAACACGGTCTCTCCACCACCGCTCTTCAATCCGTTCGACCACGGCATCGACGTCGCCGTGTACTCGCTCACCAAGATGATCGGCGGCCACGGCACCTCTTTGGGAGGGGCGATCGTCGACAGCGGAGAGTTCGATTGGAAAGAGGCTGGCAAGTTCCCCGAGATTACCGAGCCCGACGCCGCCTACCACGGAGTCAACTTCTGGGAGCTCTTCGGCAAGCACGCGAAGGCGATCGCTCCGGGAATGGCCTATCTGCTCAAGATCCGTACCGGACTCTTGCGAGACCTGGGCGCGGCCCTCTCTCCGTTCAACTCGTGGCTGTTCATCCAGGGTCTCGAGACTCTGCCGCTGCGGGCCCGGGCCCATGCGGCCAACGCGGGCGAGGTGGCGCGCTTTCTCAAGTCACATCCCGCGGTGACGTCGGTCGACTATGCCGGTCTGCCCGATCATCCCGACCACGTCCGTTCGCTCCTGTACTTTCCGCTCGGTCCGAGCGCCGTCTTCGGTTTCGAGATCAAAGGCGGCGTCGCGGCCGGCAAGCGCTTCATCGCCGCCGTGAAGCTCGCGTCGCACGTGGCGAACATCCTCGACGCGAAGACCCTGGTCATCCATCCGGCCAGCACCACCCACCAGCAACTCACACCCGAGGAGCAGGTGAGCGCCGGCGTGACGCCCGGTCTGATCCGCATCTCGGTGGGCATCGAGAACATAGAAGATATCCTGGGCGATCTCGATCAGGCGCTCGCGGCTTCGCAGATCGACGTCTCCTAGCCAAGTCGCGGAGGAGCCCATGGGCATGGTGTACGAAGACAACTCACAGTCGATCGGGCGCACGCCTCTCGTGCGGCTTCACCGGGTGGCCGGCGAGACCGAAGCCAAGGTGCTCGCCAAGATCGAGGGTCGCAACCCCGCCTACTCGGTGAAGTGCCGGGTCGGCGCCGCAATGATCTGGGACGCCGAGAAGAAAGGGCTCATCAAGCCGCACACCGAGATCATCGAGCCCACCAGCGGCAACACGGGCATCGCGCTCGCCTACGTGTGCGCCGCCCGGGGCTACCAGTTGACCCTCACCATGCCCGAGACGATGAGCATCGAACGCCGCAAGGTCCTGGCCTTCTTCGGCGCCAACCTGCTGCTCACGCCGGGGGCCGAAGGCATGCGTGGTTCTGTGAAGCTGGCCGAAGAGCTTGCGGCCGGCGATCCGGAGCACTACTGGATGCCCGACCAGTTCGGCAATCCGGCCAATCCGGCCATCCACTGGGCCACGACCGGTCCCGAGATATGGGACGACACCGATGGCCACGTCGATGCCATAGTCGCCGGCGTCGGCACGGGCGGCACGCTTACCGGCATCTCCCGCTATTTCGAGGCGACCAAGGGCACGCCGGTGTACTCGGTCGCGGTCGAACCGGCGACCAGTCCGGTCATCAGCCAGACGCTGGCCGGGGAGCCGCTGAGGCCCGGTCCGCACAAGATCCAGGGCATAGGAGCCGGATTCATCCCGGCCAACCTGGACCTTTCGATCGTCGACAGGGTCGAGCCTGTCTCGACCGAGGAGGCGATCGAGATGGCCCGGCGGCTGGCGAAGGAAGAGGGCATCTTGGCCGGCATCTCGAGTGGTGCGGCCGCGACAGCTGCGGCACGCGTGGCCGCCATGCCCGAGTTTGCAGGCAAGACGATCGTCGTTGTGCTGCCCGATGCGGGTGAGCGCTACCTTTCGACCGAGTTGTTCGACTAGGGAGGCCGGCCATGCAGACGATCGACCGCTACTCGCGCCAGACCCTCTTTCCTGGTATCGGACCTGAAGGTCAGCGCAAGCTGGGAGCAGCCTCCGTTGTTCAGATCGGCTGCGGAGCGCTCGGCACCGTCATTGCGAGCGCCCTGACAAGAGCCGGCGTCGGACGTCTGCGCATCGTCGACCGAGACTTCATCGAGAACCACAATCTCCAGCGCCAGCTGCTCTACACCGAGCGCGACATCGTCGAGAACCTTCCGAAGGCCACCGCCGCCGAGCGCCACCTTCGCGAAGCCAACTCCGAGATCGAGATAGAGGGCGTCGTGGCCGATTTCAACCAGTCGAACGCCGAGAAGCTCGCCGCCGGCGCGGACGTGATCGTCGACGCGCTCGACAACTTCGACGCGCGTTTTCTCATCAATGACGTGGCTCTCAAGCTCGGAATCCCTTGGGTCTACGGGGGAGCCGTGTCATCGACCGGCATGACGGCGACCTTTTTGCCCGGGGAGCCGCCGTGCTTCCGCTGCCTCATGAGCGAGCCACCGGGAGGGGTCGGCATGACCTGTGACACCGCGGGTATCGTCAATTCGGCTCCGTGGATCGTTGGGTCGCTTCAGGCCGCCGAGGTGATCAAGCATATCGTCGGCACCGCTCCCGCCGCTCGCGACCTGCTGGTGTTCGATCTCTGGGACCGCTCGTTCCAGTCGGTGCCGCTCTCCAGCTTCGTCACCGAGGGGTGCCCGGCCTGCGGTGGCACGTACCAGTTCCTCGAAGGCCCCCGGCGCACTCGTGTCACCAGCCTTTGTGGCCAGAATGCCGTGCAGATCTGGAATCCGGCCGCGGGTGGGCTGCGCTTGCGAGACTTGCAGGAGCGGCTCGCCGCGCTCGGCCCGGTCGAAGGCAACGAGCAGATGGTGCGCTTCTCGATCGGCGAGCAGGAGCTGGTCGTGTTCTACGACGGCAGGGCCGTCGTGCGCGGCACTCGCGACGAGACGCTCGCGAAGTCGCTCTACGCGAAGTACGTCGGCATGTGAGACCGCCGGCGGGTCCGCCTATGCGCCGGTGCGAAGATAGCGCAGGCCTTCTTCCACTGCGGTGGGTTGGAATTCGGGGAGGCGCTCGCGCAAGAGCCGGCGGTCGTCATGGGTGAGGGCGCCTGCCTGACTGACGAAATCGACCGCGTCGGGAGTGAGCGGGCGGCCGGGGAGATACTGCATGACGCCCGCCTGTAGCTTGCCGACCGGCTTGGGGATGCGCAGTATCGGGCGGTGCCGGCCCATCGACCGCAACGCCGCCTCGAGGAACTCCACCAGCGTCATCGTCTCGGGTCCGCCCACGCCGAAGACCGTGTTCCTGCACTCCTGCGGATGCTGCATGGCCAGGGTGAAGAACCGCCCGACGTCTTCCACGAAGATGGGACTGAGCGGCGCGCGACCGTCGCCGAAGATGGGCACGAACGGCAGGTGGTCGGAGTAGTGGAGGATGCGGTTGAGGGCTGAGTCCTCCGGTCCGTAGGCCCAGCAACCGCGAACGACCGTCCATTCGAGGCCGCTCGCTTCGATCGCCACCTCCGCCTGCCACTTGGCCCTGTCCCACGGTCGGGTGGCACGCGGCGAGACGCTGATGCCGCTCATGTAGAGAAACCGAGGTCTCGTGCGTCGCGCCGCATCGAGCAGATTGAGCGTGCCGTCGCGGTCGACCGCCTGGTAGGTGAGGCCTCGCGCCGGGTCTTCGACCGGCGCACCGTTGAACTGGGCGGCCTGGATGATCGTGTCGACACCGTCGACCGCGGCCGGCAGGCTGTCCGGCTGGGTGACGTCGGCCTCCACGAATGTGAGCCGGCCATCGCTCAGCGCCCGGCGCCCGACGTCGTCGGCGGCCAGGGCGGTGACGGCACGGGCCCGCGAGCGGCTCATCGCCCGCACCACGAATCCGGCAGCGAGAAGGTGCCGCGTGATCGTGCTTCCCATGAACCCTGTCGCCCCCGAGACGAGGATCGCCATGAGCTGCCGCCTTTCTCGAGACCCGCATTGCGTCATCGCAATCTTGCCACTTCTCGGCGGAGCTCTCGATACTTGCGTGCGAAGGACCCGCTACCGATATACTCGTCACCATAACGACTATCCAGGTGCCCGGAGGCAACCGTGAACGGCAATCCCATGTCTTCAGGCTGGTACTATTTCAAGCCCGATGATCCCGGTGGTCCTCAAGTCGGGCCCCTCGAGTGGGCGCAATTGGCCACACTGGCGCAGGGCGGCGGTCTCCGACCGACCGATCTCGTATGGCACCAGAGCTTGCCCGATTGGGTGCCGGCCTCGCAGATCACCGAGCTCTTCGCGGCTCAAGCGCCCGCGCAACCGGCACAGATCGAACAATCCGCTCAGATCGCCCAGCCGATGCAGATCGCACAACCCATTCAGCAGCTGGATTGGATGGGGGAACCTCCTCGGGCGCAGGGTGCCGGCTGGAGCCCGCAGCCTCTTCAGCCGGGGGGGGCCGGCAGGCGTCGCTCGAAACTCCCGTGGCTCATCCCCCTCGTCACTTTGGTGGTCGTGGCGGTCGCGTTCGCCCTGTATTTCGCGTTTCGAGGCGAAGACGACGGCCGCTCGAGCGGTGGCTCGGGCACCACGGGCACCAGCTCCCAGGTGACCTCGACTACCGGTCCTGCCACGACCGGCACCACCGTGACGGGCCAGCCCGGCACGTGGCTGGTCATGATGTATGAAGACGCCGACGACGAGATACTCGAGGAAGACATGGTGTTCGACCTCAACGAGGCCGAACTGGTGGGCTCTACCGACCAAGTGACGATCGTCGCCCAGATGGACCGCTACGCCGGCGGCTTCAGCGGTGATGGCGACATCACCTCGACCAAGCGCTACCTGATCACCCAAGACAGCGATCTGTATACCCTCGCTTCCCGGGAACTGTCCGATCTGGGCGAAGCCGACATGGGCGATCCGAAGACGCTCTATGACTTCGCGACTTGGGCCATCGGCTCGTATCCCGCAGAGCACTACGTGCTCATCCTCTCCGATCACGGT
>JAKAHF010000222.1 GCA_021815245.1 Actinomycetes bacterium | reverse complement strand
TCTGCCGCGCAGCAGCGTTCTTGCGCTGACCATGGCCTTCGCCGGCAGGGAGCGACTGCTCGACGCCTACTCTCGGGCGATCGCCGACACCTACCGGTTCTTCAGTTTCGGCGACGCCATGCTCATAGAGCCGGTGGCGACAGGCCACTCGGCGGGGATTTACGAGGGAGACCGTGATGCGCGTCTTTGATGGGATCCCCGACTTCCCCTTCGAAATAGAGGCGCGCGATGGTGCCGCGCGGGCCGGGTTGCTGCACACGCCGCGCGGCGTCGTGCGGACTCCCTGTTTCATGCCCGTCGGCACCAAGGGCACCGTCAAGGCCATCTCACCGGAGCGTCTTCGGTCCTTGGGCGCACAGGTCATTCTCGGCAACACCTATCACCTTGCCCTGCGCCCCGGCAGCGAAGTCGTAAAGGCACTCGGAGGCATACACCGGTTCATGCAGTGGGAGGGTCCGATTCTCACCGACAGCGGCGGGTATCAGGTCTTCAGCCTGCGATCGACGGCGCGCATAGACGACTCGGCGGTGGAGTTCCGCTCCATCTACGATGGTTCCAAGCACGTGTTCACCCCCGAGCGGGCCATGGCCGAGCAGAGCGCCCTGGGGTCGGATCTCATCATGTGCCTCGACCAATGCCCCCCCGGCACGGCGACTGACGCAGAGGTCGCCGAGGCGGTGGGGAGAACCTCTCGCTGGGCCGAACGCTGCAAGACCGCGCACCAAGAACGAGAGGGGCTGGGCACCGACGGACCGCAGATGCTGCTCGGCATCACCCAAGGGGGCGTGGTCGACCGGTTGAGGCGCCAGAGCGCCGAGCGCCTGCAGGAGATCGGCTTTCCGGCCTACGCGATAGGTGGGCTCACCGTGGGGGAGGACCGCAACGCCATGCTCGAGACCACCGAGTACACGGCCTCCCTGCTGCCCGACGACAGACTGCGCTACTTCATGGGCATCGGCGATCCCGCAGGTCTGCTCGAGGTCATCGCGCGCGGAGTCGACATCTTCGATTGCGTGCTGCCCACACGCACGGCCCGCATGGGCACGGCCTTCATACCCGAGGGCAGGCTGAACCTCCGAAACGCCGAGCACGCCCTGTCGACGGCACCACTCGAAGAGGGTTGCCCCTGCACCGCTTGTTCAGGCTTCACCCGCGGTGCCATACGGCATTTCATCATGCAGAAGGAGATCCTCGGCCTCATGCTGCTCACCGAGCACAATCTCACCTACCTCACCCGTTTGGTCGCAGACGCGCGCGAAGCGATCAAGGCCGGCACCTACGCGGCGTTCAGAAGCTTCAGGGTAACCGCATGGTAATATATGCGCTCGCAATCACGCGTCTCTTCCGCCTGCAAATGGGCGGGGAGTTCGTCCTAAGGAGGGCGGTTTGGGCTCATCATACATTCTGATCATCTACGTCGTTGCGTTCATCGGCATCTTCTACTTCATGGCCATCAGGCCACAGCAGAGGCAGCGCAAGGCGCATCAGGCGTTGCTGTCTGCGCTCAAGAAGGGAGACACCGTCGTGACGGCGGCCGGCATCTCGGGTACCGTCAAGCGGGTCGAAGACGACGTTGTGGTCATTGAGGTCGCGAAGGGCGTCACCATGAAGTTCCCCCGCCGCGCCATCGTAGAGATCGTGACCGATCCTGCCCGAGCCCGCGCTCTCCGGCCTGAAGGCACCAGTGGCGGCCGTGGTAAGCGCCGCGCCGAGATCGAAGAGCCCGTTGAAGAGGAATACGTCGAGGCCGCCGAAGAAGCCGACGTCGCTGCCGACATGGTGGAGGGTGAGGAAGTCGCCGACACCGCCGACGAGGAGCAGCAGAACAGCTAGCTCTTCTGCTAGTAGTCCCGGGTTCGTTGACAGCGCCTTCACGGTGGCATATGCTCGTGCATTGGCCGCCGAGGTGGCGCTTGACCGGCCCACAACATAACCCGACCCGTCTCTCAGGAAGGTGCGCTCTTGTCCAGAACAATGCGTGACGCCCTATTCCTAGTGCTGGTAGCGATACTCCTGGGAGTCTTCGCCTACTTCGCCTTCCCGCTGTCGAATACGAACCTCGGCTTGGATCTGCAGGGTGGTCTCGCGGTCATCCTCGAAGCTCCGCCGAACACCGAGAGCGCGAAGGTCGATCAGGCCCTCAGCATCATCCAGGATCGTGTCAACAGACTGGGTGTGGCCGAGCCCGAGATCCAGAAGCAAGGTGAGCTCAAGATCAGCGTCCAGCTCCCCGGCATCGACAATCCCGAGCAGGCGTTGGAGACCATAGGCAAGACGGCCGTCCTCGAGTTCCATGAGGTGAGCAAGTTCGGCACCCCATACGCGAGCGAAGCTGACGCCCTCAAGGCGGCCGGCGTCACCACGCGGCAGGAATTCGACGCTCTCGACGGTTATGCAATCATTCGCTGGAGCCAGGCCAAGGGCAATTCGACCGACCAGTGGTTCCTCGCAACGACCGAACCCGAACTGACGGGCGCCATGCTGAAGGACGCCAAGATCGGCTACATGCCCAACAGCAACAAGCCCAAGGTGGACATGACGTTCACCGACGAGGGCTCCACGAAGTTTGCGGCGCTGACCAAGAAGCTTGCCGACGCGGCTTCTATCACCGGCGAGAACCAGTTGCTCGCCATCGTGCTCGACGACGAGGTCGAATCGGCGCCGCGGGTGCTCGAGGAGATCACCGGGGGCAACGCTGAGATCACTGGTACCTTCACCATGGATGAGGCCAACAACCTGGTCCTCGTTCTCAAGACAGGCGCGCTGCCCGTCGAGCTCACCCCGGTGAGTCAGAACACGGTCGGCGCGACTCTCGGCAAGGCCGCCCTCAACCAAGCCTTGCTGGCCGGGTTCATCGGCCTACTGCTCATCATGGTCTTCATGATCGCGTACTACCGGCTGCTGGGAGTCGTGGCGAGCCTCGCGCTCATCATTTATGGCGTGCTCTTCATCGGTGTTCTCAACGCGATCGGCGTCACCATGACGCTGCCCGGCATCGCGGGCATGATCCTTACTCTCGGCATGGCCGTCGACGCCAACGTGCTGATCTTCGCGCGCATGCGTGACGAGGTCGGCTCCGGTAAGACGGTCATGGCCGCGACCGGCGCGGGCTTCAAGAAGGCCTTCCGCGCCGTGTTCGACTGCAACATGACCACCATCATCACCGCGATCATCCTGTTCTTCGCCGCCACCGGCGGTGTGAAAGGTTTCGCGCTGACGCTGGGAGTCGGTGTCGCGCTGTCGATGTTCACGGCGGTTCTCGTGACCCGCTCGATACTCAGCCTCCTCAGTCTGTGGCGCCCCTTCCGCAATCTGCGGCTCCTGGGCCTTCACGTGCCGAAGGGCAACATGGTGTCTATGGATGAAGGGAGCAAGTCGTGAGAGTCATCCCCTTCATGCGCTACAAGTGGTGGTTCCTCGTGACCATCTCCGCGGTGACGGTATTCGCGATCATCTTCGTGTTCCTGGTCAGACTCGACCTTGGCATCGACTTCAAGGGCGGCGACCGCATGCAGATCGGTGTGGAGCAGCCCGCGTCGGTGGATGACGTGCGCGCGATCGTCGCCGATCTCGGCGTGCAGGAGCCTGTCGTGCAGTCGGTCAGCGGCGCCAGCGGCGAGAACTCGTTCATGATCACCGCCGAGAGCATGACCGACGTGCAGCAGACTCAGATCGAGAACGCGCTGAACGAGAAGTACACCGTGAAAGCGGATACGACTTCGAAAGAGCGGGTGGGTGCGAGCTTCGGCAAGGAGACCACCAACCGGGCCTTCATCGCGATCGCCATCGCGGTGATCGCCATCATCGGCTACCTGACGTTCAGGTTCGAGTTCAAATTCGCCATCCCGGCCATCGTCGCTCTCATCCACGATGTCGGTCTGACCTTGGGCATCTACGCAGCCGGCAACCGGCTGGTCACCGCTGCGACGGTCGCCGCCATCCTGACGATCTTGGGCTACTCGGTGCACGACACCATCGTCGTGTTCGACCGCATGCGCGAGAATGCCCACTTCATGAAGAAGGAGACCTACAGCGAGATGGCCGACCTCTCGCTGTCGCAGACCCTTGTGCGATCGATCAACACCTCCATCTGCGTGCTGCTGCCGCTACTCGCCATTCTCATCTTTGGCGGGCCGACCTTGAAGGATTTCGCCTTTGCGCTGACCATCGGCGTCATCACCGGAACGTACTCGTCGTTCTTCGTGGCGACACCCTTGGCGGTATTGTGGAAAGAGCGTGAGCCCCGCTACCGCAAGCGCCTGATCGCGGCAGGGGCGGCCGGCGTCGACGTCGCCGTCGATGTCGCCGATAGTCCTCGTGAGAACGGCGTTGCAGCCAAGAGCGGCGGCGCGAAGAACGCGAGCAAGGCTGTGCAGCCGCGGGCGCCCCAGAAGAAGAAGCCCGCCGGCTCGGGCAAGAGGCCTGCATCCAAGGCGCCTGCGAAGAAGACGCCTCGGTAGTATTGTCGGAAGGAGGACGCGGTGAGCGACGAGACCTACGACAAAGACGAAACGCCATCGGGCGGTGGCCGTACCAGCCAAGGAGTGCGTGACCTCATCGAACGCACATTCCTTGCGGGCATGGGAGCGGCTGCGCTGACGAAGGACCGCGTGCAGGATCTGGTCGAAGACCTCGTACGCCTCGGCCAGATCAACGCCGACGAGGGCCGCGACATGGTCGAGCGCCTCGTTACTCGCACGCGCGAGGACGCCCGCACGGTGCTGAAGCGAGTGGATTTCTCGAGCCCGAGCGCCTCCCGCGAAGCGGCGCAGGCCATGAAGCAGCAACTCGACGACCAAGAGTTGCGCATACGGCAGTTGGAGCATCGTCTGCAACTGCTCGAGACCTTGGCTGATCGCCGGGGCGAGACCCAACCCGACCAGGGCTGAACTCGCTTGAGCATCCGATGAATCAACGGCCGCGCCGCAAGGAGCGGCCGTTGCTATATTGCTAGTGAGAGCGTGAGACCGGCGAGGGGGTAGTTGTGCCCGGAGCACAAGCCAGGCATGCGAACTTTGTCACGCGCATCCGCAATCTGGAGCGTATGCGCGAGATCGCCGAGGTCGCTGTTCGTCACGGCTTCGGATATTTTCTTGAGCGCCATCGCCTACTTGGTTTGCTGCCGCGGTCCCGAAAGAAGCATCCGCCGCCGCCCGCGCAACGCGGGCGGCATATCCGG
>JAKAHF010000221.1 GCA_021815245.1 Actinomycetes bacterium | reverse complement strand
TTTCCATTCACACCCACGACCTCAGCGTGTTCCACCACCGGGCTCACGGTGAACGTGTGGTACCCGACGGAACCGTCGCGGCAGCGGTGGGAGAATTCGCCGGAGGTTACCGGTTCGCCGGTCAGTAGGCCCTCGACGATCTGCTGAGATGCCGCCAGATCTGCGTCGACCTGCGTCAGCGAGAAGTGCCGGCCGATCACCTCGTGCGCAGAGCGATAGCCGTGGATCTGGAGCCAGGCGTCGTTGACTTCGACGAAACAACCGTCGCGATCGATGAGGAAGTACCCAGCTTTCGTCTGAGTGACGACACGGCGGAGCCGCTCCTCGCTCTCTCGCAGCGACGCTTCTGTTCGCTTGCGATCGGTGATGTCGCGAAACATCACCAGGCCGTAGCCGCGTCCCTCGGAAACCCTCGGCAAGATGGAGGTGTAGTCGACCGCGAATCGCGTGCCGTCTTTGCGGATGAAAGTCGCCTCACCGGCCGTTCTGCCGGTGCGCTCACGTTCCTTGGCGTGCTCAGGGTAGTCGGGCCCTATGACGAACAGGTCGCCTCGGTGCGCGGACCGCAGCTCGTCCTGCGACATGCCGAACATGGCGCAAGCGGCCGCGTTTGCCTCGAGGATGGTCGACCCGTCGGCTGTCAGGAGCAGCATGCCGTCGAGACTCTGCCTGAAGAGGGTGCGATACACTGCGTCCCCGTGGTCCGAGGCACTTGCGGCCTGGTTCTCAGTCAGAGCCATGGATCCCACTTCCCAGCTTTATCGAGCGAGCCTCCAAAGAATCCAGAGTACCTTCGCGCTGCATGCTTCGCAAACTCCGCTTGTGTGGGGACATATGGAACGGGCGCCGGTGAGCGCCCGTTCGTGAATCACGATGCAAAGGGTCTGTGCGGCCGAGCCATCCAGCACAGCTAGTTGATCGCGGCCTCGATTTCACCCACCACTTCGCTCTCGGTCTTGGCTTTGCCGAACAAGACGTTGGCGGCATGTGGCGTGACTTGCCCGTTTTCGATGGCCAGCATTCCCTGCTCCGGATTGATGAGACTCGACGGGATCCCGTAGGGGTATGTCTTGAGGAAGAAGATACCGACCCCGTTCTTTGCCTTGGCCCTCGACTCCTGCTGATCAACAAGAGCGACCATCTGCTTCACCTGGACAATGTCGCCCTTCTTGACATCGCCCTTTATGATCCGCTTCACTTCGATCGAGGAGACAACACATTTCTCGAGGTATGGGTTGGTTTCTCGGTCAGGTCCCGCGTTCATGTTGATGTCGCGCGTCTCAACCGCCACCACTTTGCCCGTGATGATGATATCCGCTGCACCAGTCACTTCAGCGACTGTGTCGTAGTAGGGGAAGTCGGCCAAGTAGCCATCCTCTTCGCCGGTCGCGGTCTGCTTCTCATCGCCGCATCCGGCCACCAAGGCTGTGGCCGTCAGAAGGCCGACCATCAACAGCGCTGCGAAAGCACGCCGGAGCACCCGTCTGCCTTGGCTGTTCCTTATCGCATCCAACTTGCGTTTGCTCCTTGCTTGTCGTCTGTCTTCGGAGTGTAGATGAGCTCACGATTGCGGGTCTGACGCATTACTGCGATGGGCACGTCGCCTTCGCCAAGACCGACGGCATGACCTAGTTCGTGACAGATAACGCTCTGCTTTCCAGTCGCCGTCAGCGAATCGCACATCATCGTGTTCACTACGATCCTGAACGCTGTGCAGGTGTGATACTGGGGTCCACCGTGGGTCAGATGGTCATAGAGCCCGTACCACGTATCGGCCCTATACTCCGTGTAGATTCTATTGGCGCCCGGACTTGTCACAGTGATGCCGACCCCGGCGTTGGTCCACGAAGCCGCCGCGTTGGCGGCCGGGGTAAGGTAGGCGTATCCGACGTAGGTGACCCTGTCGACAGGAATTTGCTTCGACTGGTAACCAACGACCGTCAACGTGAAGGCGAAAGCGTCTGATGCCACGAGGAGAAACGTCAAGAGGGCTGTCGCCCCCAGAATCAGGACGTTCCTGCGGCATATTCCCAGTCTCCTTCGGTAGCTTGCTGTCATAGACATTCCCTCCCTCAGTTAGGTTATCCCGCACTGACTGTTGCTCGGAAGAGCTGCGCGAGTGTAGCCGGGGACGGGGGAGGTGGCGCTATCACTTTGGTTGCAGGCGCATATTGCAGGCTTGGGTTCCGAAAATAGCAGGGTGGAGACATTCCGCTAGGGGGCGTAGCGCCTGCACTACCAGTACATCGAGAGCGCCAAAGCGGCCGGTGTCATCAACGGCGTGACCGCGACCGCGTTCGCGCCGAACGCCACACTGACTCACGAGCAGGGCTACGCCATCATCGTGCGCTGGGCGACCAAGGCGGGCGGCGCCGAACTGGGCCTTCTGGGCGACGCGCCGGCGATGGCCATGGGCAATCTCTTTGTGGCGACCGCCACGGTCCTCGGTGACGACCCTCTCGACGCGACGATCACGGCGGCCGAACCCGGTTTGGGCGCCTCGAACGAGATCATCGACCCCCTCGGAGGCACCACAAGGATCCAAGCAGCTGCCGCGCTCATACGCGCGGCCAGACTGCTACAGAGCGTTGACCCGTCCCGGTAGCCACGGGTGGAGTGCCGCTGCTCGGGCGGTGACGACAGCGGACAGGCCTGCGTCTTCTCGGTTGTCACACGCCGGGCTCTCGTGGCTACGAGGGCCGCGACTGCCACTCGCTATCCGGCATCCCCGGATTCCGCCCCGATGTGGTCGTCCACGCGGCTGCCCTCCGCCTGCGCCGGCCTCCGACCTAGGGCCAGCCATAGAGAGCCGGTAACGACGGCGAGAACGAGGGTCATCGTGCCGAGCATCTCGATGCGGCCCCAGACCTCGAGCGAGACGACCTGCATGCCGACGGCCCCCAGCACCATGTGCGCAGCCCCGGTGAGCGCCGCGACCGAACCGGCGTCGCCCTCGTGCAGCGACAGCATCAAGTAGGTAGCCGGCGGCCGCATGCAACTGAAGGCGAGAGGCATGGGCAGCAGCGCGAGGATGAAGGGCCATGGTCCCAGCGGGCCGACGACGAGTATCAGCAGGCCGCTCACGCCGATGACGACGAAGCAGGCTGTGACGATCGCGGTGCGCGAGAAGTGCCGCGAGATCCACACATAGACTTGGGCTCCGGCGGCCATGCTGACCGCGAAGAGCGCGAAGTAGTAGCTGTAGACCTGGCTCGACACGCCGAACGTCACCTGGTAGATGTACGAAGAGGAGGCGATGAACGCCATGCCGGCCATGTTGAGAAGCGAGAAGATGAGGAGCAGGTGGACGAAGGTACGGTTGCGGAGCACGAAGCCGAGCCGTTTGAGCGAGGCCAGGGGATTGCCCGTGAGCCTGTCTGTCAGCGTTTCCCGGAACACGAACGTGCCGGCCAGCACCAGCAGGCCGAGCAACGCCTGGGCCACGAACGTCCCCCGCCACGAAGTGAACTTGAGGATGAGCGCGCCGATGACCGGCGCCACCGCCGGGGAGATGACGATCATGGTCTGGATCACGGCGATGATGACCTCGCGCCTGCGGCCTCGGTAGACATCCTTGACGATGGCGGTCGCCACGGTGCTGGCGGCTCCCGTTCCGAGGGCCTGGAGGATGCGGAAGCCCATCAACTGAAAGACGTTGGAGGCGACGGAGCACAAGGCACCGCCCAAGACAAAGCAGCTGAGCCCCACGAGAAGGATCGGTTTGCGCCCGTAGCGATCGCTGAGCGGGCCCCACACCAGGACGGCGACGGCGAAGACGACGAAGAAGAGGGTGAGGGTGAGGTTGGTCTGGTACTCGGGAACGCCGAAATAGGCGGTCATGCCCGGCAGCGCCGGCAGGTAGAGGTCGGTCGACAGCACCGGAAAGGCGGTGAGCGCCGTGAGGAAGAGGACCAGCCCTTTCTTCCCCAGGTACTTCTGCTCTATGGCTCCCTCGCCGTGCATGCGGTGCACAAGGTAGCACGACGGGGGAGTTGTCGAAGGTTTGGCGGGCGCCGCCAAGCTCTGGATCGTTCGTTCGATGCTCCTTGGAAGAGACCCACATCGCTCGCGACTGGGCTGATCCAGTCCGGCTCGTGCCGTAGAAGCCCACGGCAACCGACGCTCCGGCGGCGACCGAGTACCTGGCGCCGCTCCCGGAATAGTCGCCGACCGCCGTCACCGCCCGGAACGAGTCGACACCTCTGTCAGTCGATGCGACGCTCCTGCTGCACCGGGGAGATGTGTCGAACGCAGTGATTCACAATTCTCATATCTCCTGTGCCGTCCTCTCTGCCGGCCTGGACCAACTCATCCAGGTGACGCTCGCATCCTCCTCCGCACAGCGAACACTGAAAGCGAACCTTCCCCGTGGTGTTCACCCCGGCAGACGGCAACCAGTACACCTGCCCAGTGTCAGCGGCCGCCACGCAGGTGCGTATGTTCTGTCGGTGAGCGCGCCGTTGGAGATGCGATGCCAACGCCAGACGGTATTCGCCTAGCTCCTCCCCAAACTCCGAGAGCAGATACAGCTCCGGCGGCTTGGCGCCCTGGCTGGTCACTTTGCCCAGAAGTTCGCAGACGCCCGCGTAGCCCAAGTGGTTTCTTTCCTCACCATGGACCACGACATCCGGATCGGGCAGAGTGACCTCGCAGAAGGAGTTGAGCGTGAGGATGTCGCCCCGATATACCCTGCCCAGATGGGCTACGAGAGCAATGACGCCTTTGAAAGGCTCCGCGAGGGCATTGCCGCTGCCCCACGTGGCGGTGTCTCCAGTAAACCCCACAGAGAAGGCGCTATCGCCTTCGAAGTCGACGCGAAAGCCGCTCGCCACGGATTTCTCCGGATCGCCACCTGAGGAACAATGCAGCGCGGGAGTGGCTGAGAGCACAATGTTCCCCCTGGGAGGTCCTGGCTTCAAAGGAGTGGCCTCGGGGTATGCAGGAACGACATGTAGCTCATGCTTCTTGCCAAGGAGCCCCGCAGCGGTGTCGGAGTCCAAACGAGCCTTCAGAGCGTTGTGCACCCTCTCGGAAGCCCAGATATGAAGTGGTTCGACATCATGATTGTGCCGCTTCCCGATCTCGTACCTGAGCATCAGGAGGTCCTCAAGATCGTGACAATGGTCTGAATGGAGGTGGGTGATGAGCACATGGGACACGTCAAGGAGAGAGAAACCGGCGGAGTCCAGAT
>JAKAHF010000220.1 GCA_021815245.1 Actinomycetes bacterium | reverse complement strand
CGGCGGCGGCCTGATTGCCGCCGCGTGTGGATCATCCGGGTCCAGCGGCTCGACGGCGACGACGAGCGCTCCGGCCGGGGTTTCGATTGGGTTCTTTGGAGCCCTGACCGGTCCAAATGCTCAGCTGGGCATCAACATTGATGATGGCGTGAAGCTCGCGGTTCAGCAGTACAACGCCAACGCGACTGTGAAGGTATCGCTGGTGAACCTCGATTCCCAGGGCGATCCGTCGCAGGCTCCGCAGCTTGCTCAGAAGGCCATCAGCGACAAGTTGGTTGCTCTTGTGGGTCCGGCCTTCTCCGGCGAGTCGCTGGTGGCGGATCCAATTCTTGAGCAGGGGCAAATCGTCAACGTGACCCCGTCGGCCACAAACCCTGCCCTTGCGACGAAGGGCTGGAAGTTCTGGCACCGCATCGTGGGCAATGACAATGCGCAGGGCCCAGCCGGCGCCGAGTTCATCGTGAAGAAGCTCGGCGACACCAAGGTTGCTGTGATCGACGACCAGAGCGCCTACGGCCAGGGTATCGCCAATATCGTCCGCCAAACCATACCAACCTTGGGTGGCCAGGTGGTGACGTCTCAGTCGGTGGACCCGAATACCCCCGACTATTCGTCGACGGTGAACGCCATCCAGTCCTCCGGTGCGACGGCGGTCTACTACGGCGGCTACTACGACGCTGCCGGGCGCCTGCTCAAGCAGTTGAGGGATGCCGGCTACAAGGGTGCCTTCGTCTCGGATGACGGCTCCCTTGATCCGAAGCTCATCTCGACGGCCGGCTCGGCCGAGTCAGCTAACACATACGCGACCTGCGCTTGCGGTGATGTTTCGGGGACGCCCGCGGGTGCTGCGTTTGTCAAGGCGTATCAATCGGCCTTCAACACGGCTCCCGGGACCTACTCGGCTGAAGGATATGACGCGGCCAACGTGATCCTTGCTGCGATCAAGGCGGGCAATACGACCTCGACGGCGATCAACAGCTATATCAACAGCCACAGCTACACCGGGATCACCAAGACGATCACCTTCACGTCCACGGGTGACATCAAGGGTGGCGGCATCTACGTGTACCAGACCAGTGGCGCCGGCTTCAAGTCGCTGGGCCTGGTGAGCAACCTCGTCGGCTGATTCCGGCGGTAGAGCAGTGAAGAGAGGAGCGCCTCCATCCTGGATGTGGGTGGCGGCGCTCCTCTTCTTGCATTTCGCGTGCGCAGATCGAGACCGGGCTGTGTTCCGCCGGCTCGATGCCAATCAGGAGGAGCGTTGCACAATTTTGTGAGTCAAATTTGGCCCTCCATCGTGGACGGCACCACCACGGGGGCCATTTACGCACTTATGGCCCTCGGGTACACATTGGTCTACGGCGTTCTGCGCCTGATCAACTTCGCCCACTCAGAGGTGTTCATGGTGGGAACCTTCGCCAGCCTCTTCACCCTGCACGCGCTGCACATCAACTATGCGCCGGGCGGCATCGAGGCAATAGCCGTGTTTGCGGCCATAACAATTGCTGCGATGACGGCTTCCGGGCTCGTTGCGGTGGGGGTCGAGTACGTCGCGTATCGCCCACTGCGAAAGCGCAACTCCTCGTCTTTGGCAAACCTGATTTCGGCGATCGGAATGTCATTCTTCCTACAGGAGGTGTTCGCACTCCGCTACGGGCGCGACTTGATTCCGTTCCCACGGATTCTGCAAAAGAACGTGCTCTTCCACATCGGCAACGCAGAGGTCCGTTCCGACATGGTCCTGGTGGTGGCCTCGGCGCTGGTGATGATGTTCATCCTCGACAGGTTCGTGAACGGCACCCGGCTAGGCAGGGGCATTCGGGCGGTGGCCCAGGATGCCTCGACCGCGGTGCTCATGGGCGTGAACATCGACCGGGTCATAACCCTGACATTCCTGCTCGGCGGGGTCATGGCCGGAGTCGCCGCGATGCTCTATGGGACCTTCTACGAGGTGACTCAGTACAACATCGGCTTCGTGATCGGCATCAAGGGCTTTACGGCAGCAGTCCTCGGTGGGATCGGCAATATTCGCGGCGCGCTGGTGGGTGGATTCGCCCTTGGACTGATCGAGACTTTCGGCGGCGCAATCTTCAACGCCCAGTGGATCGACGTCGTCGCCTTCAGCGTGCTGGTTCTAGTTCTGCTCTTCCGCCCCACAGGCATTCTCGGTGAGAGCCTGCAGCGGGCGCGGGCATGAGCGCGGGGAGGTCCAACGTATGGCAATGACCTCGAACAAGCTCGGGCAGGGAATTTCGGAGGCCTGGGTGCCGGTTCGCAAGGCGACCGCGGAAGTCTCGTCACGCTGGCGTCGGGCTCCGAAGTGGGCCAGGCTGGTTGTCTATCTCTTGATAGTGGTGCTTGCGGTGCTGGCGCCGTCGCAAACCGTCGGCAACTTCATGGCTCCCCAGAGCGACTGGCGCACCGTCCTGTTCTACCCAATCGGCTCCTACATTTTGCTCGCGCTCGGCCTGAACGTCGTTGTTGGCCTGGCCGGCATGCTCGATCTCGGCTACGTCGCGTTCTTCGCCATCGGCGGTTACGCGATGGCGGTGCTGGGAGTCAACTACCACTGGAGTTTCTGGGAGATACTCCCGGCCGGGGTGGCAATCGCGGCCCTCTCCGGAGTGATTCTCGGCGCCCCGACCTTGCGGCTGCGCGGCGACTATCTCGCCATCGTCACGCTCGGCTTCGGGGAGATCATCCAGCGCGTCGCCAACAACCTCACGGTCACCGGCGGCCCGACCGGAATCTCGGGCATCCCGCATCCGCCCTCCATAGGCCACTTCTCCTTCCTGACCTACGGGGTGCTCGATCCTACGCCTTACTACTACCTCGAACTCTTGATGATCATCCTTGTCATCTTCGTCTCGTACCGACTGGAGAATTCGCGGATCGGTCGTGGCTGGGTGGCAATTCGAGAGGATGAGGACGCCGCCGAGCTGATGGGCGTGCCGACCTTCGCTTTCAAGGTGTGGGCCTTCGCGATCGGCGCAAGCGTCGGGGGACTCTCGGGCGTCGTCTACGCGGCCAAGGTGATTGCCATCACCCCCGAGAACTATCCCCTCTTGTTGTCCGTCCTGATACTCGTCTGCGTGGTCCTAGGAGGTTCTGGGAACCGCATCGGCGTGATTCTCGGCGCTTTTCTCGTGGCATGGCTGCCGGAGAGATTCAGAGGGTTGGCGAACTACCGCATCCTGATCTTTGGGGCCGCCCTCGTGATCATGATGATCTTCCGTCCAGGCGGAATCCTGCCAGCTGGCCGCAGGCGTTCCGAGCTTCTGGAAGGACGAGGCGGAGGTCAGCATTTGGGTGGCGAGTTCGACCTTGGTCAACCCGGAGCGGAGCCGGAGGCATAGATGGCTGAAGAAGCTGGCGATCAGAAGCGGCTGCTCGAACTCGACGCTGTTACCGTGCGCTTCGGTGGCGTCGTGGCGGTGTCCGAGGTCTCTTTCCACGTTGCACAAGGCGAGATCCTGGCTGTCATTGGCCCCAACGGCGCTGGGAAGACCACCGTGTTCAACACGGTTACCGGCGTCTACAAGCCCAGCAACGGGGCCGTTCGCTTCGAAGGGCGAAGCCTGGCGGGACTGAAGCCTCACAGGGTGACGAAGCTGGGGATGGCGAGGACTTTCCAGAACATCAGGCTCTTCCCGAATATGACTGTCCTGGAGAATGCCAAGGTCGGCGCCGACTCCAATTCGCGCTCGGTCGTCTTCGGCGCGATACTCCACACGCCTCGCCAGAGGCGGGAAGAGCGGATCGCGGAAGAGCGTGCCAAGGAGGCGATCTCGTTCGTCGGCATCGAAGGTGATTCGGGACGCGAGGCCCAGGCGCTCTCCTATGGCGACCAGCGCCGGCTGGAAATCGCCCGTGCGCTCGCGACCCAGCCCAAGCTCATCCTGCTCGATGAGCCCGCTGCCGGAATGAATCCGGCGGAGAAAGTCGAGCTTCAGGGGCTCATCTCGCGAATTCGTGAGCGGGGCGTTACGGTGGTGCTGATCGAACATGACATGAGTCTGGTGATGAAGATCTCCGACCGGATCATCGTGCTCGACTTCGGAAAGAAGATCGCCGAGGGCCTGCCACAGGAGATACGCGAGAATCCGGCGGTCATTGAGGCCTACCTCGGGGCGGCGCGCGATGCTTCTTGAGATTTCCGAGCTGAGCGTCTTCTACGGCAAGATCCAGGCGCTGGACAAGATCTCCCTCGACGTGGATGAGGGGGAGATCGTTTGCCTCATCGGCGCCAACGGCGCCGGTAAGTCGACGACGCTGAAGACGATCTCCGGGCTGCGAAAGGTTTCGCATGGCGCCGTTCGCTTCAAGGGGGCGGATATAACCCACGTCCCCGGGCACCAGCGCGTGAGCATGGGCATCTGCCAGGCACCCGAAGGCCGGGGCATCTTTCCGGGTATGTCGGTCATCGACAACCTCGGAATGGGCGCTTATACGCGCAAAAAGCGCGACGCCGGAAGGATCGCTGCCGACTACGAGAGGGTTTTTTCCCTCTTCCCGAGACTCAAGGAACGCCAGAAGCAGGTGGCGGGGACAATGTCCGGGGGCGAGCAGCAGATGCTGGCGATCGGCAGGGCTCTGATGTCGGACCCCGATCTCCTACTTCTGGACGAGCCCTCCATGGGCCTTGCGCCCAAGCTGGTAGCCCAGATCTTCGAGATCATCCAGGAGATCAACGGCCAGGGAACCACCGTCCTCCTCGTCGAGCAGAACGCCATTCAGGCTTTGTCGGTGTCGCGGCGCGCCTACGTGCTTGAATCGGGGCGAATCACCCGTAGGGCGCCGGCGGCGGATCTGCTCGATGACGACTCCATCCGGGCTGCCTACTTGGGCGGCTAGAATACCCCTAAGGGTATTGATGGAGGCAGCAACAATGAGCAGCGACACAGAGTTGTCCGAGTCGCAGCCCGCCGGGATTCAGCTGAGCGACGATGAGGCCAAAGACCTCCTGCGTCGGCTTGCCCGGGTAGAGGGCCAGGTCAGAGGTCTGGCCAGGATGATCGAGGAGCGGCGTGAGTGTGACGACGTGGTCACGCAGTTCCAGGCGACGCTCAAGGCGCTGGAGCGGGTGGGCTTCAGGATGGTCGCTGCCCAGCTGTTTGCATGCGCCAAGAGGGACGACGTCCAGTCCTTGGAGGAGTTCGAGAGGCTCCAGAGCCTCTTCTTGAAGCTCAAGTAAAGGGCGGATGCGG
>JAKAHF010000219.1 GCA_021815245.1 Actinomycetes bacterium | reverse complement strand
GGTCGCTTCGCGGAGGGGGCCGCCGAGGAGGCGGGGGCCGCCGAGGAGGCGGTCGCGTCGCAGAGGGTCTCGAGCGCGGCGCAGGTCATAGCGGGGTCGGCGTACATGGAGAGGTGGTTCAGCCGCACGAAGTCGAGGGTGCTCACCGCCGGTCGCGGCCCGCGGCGCAGCAGGCTCAGGGTCTTCAGCAAGCCCCGCAGCCGGTTGTACACGGCGATGGCCTCGTTCAGCCCGTCGTCGGTGATGACCGTGCCGGTGAGGCGCTCCAGCGTGAGCTTCAGTGCCGCCAGTCTCTCTCTGTAGTACTCGAGTTCGTAGTCGTCCTGGCAGTCGTAGGGCACGCCCAGCTTGAAGACCTCGACCATGTCGTAGTGCTCCCACACATCACCGGCCTGCTTCAGATGCTGGCAGGTGGTCGGCACTACCACCAAGTCCAACGAGGCGTAGAAGGGGTTGGTCCTCAGCAGCGTCTCGCCGATTTGAGCCCGGGCGAAGGGGCAGATCAGGTTGGGCACCAGCGTATGTGCCCGCTCCGCCGGCCGGGCGTCGCCGCCGTGACTGAGGCAGAGCGGAATGGCTCCCGACGCGTAGACGAGCTCGTCGGGCACGTAACCGCCGGGCAGGTAGCCTACGACCTTCACGCCGCGGTCGCGGGCTTCTGCCAGAGTCTGCAGTCTCGTCTGCATCAGCGCGCCTATCTGAGGGATCTTCATATGCAGTTCTCGTTCGGTAGGGTTTGCCGGCCTGTGTGTCAGCCCGCCGTCAGGCCGCCATCGACGGCCACGCACTGCCCGGTGATGAACGAGGCCGCGTCGGAGCAGAGCCAGATGAGCGTCTGCGCCATGTCGTCGGTGGTGCCGAGGCGAGGCAGCGGCACGACTCGCTTCATGTCGGCCTTGCGCTCGGGATGAGCGGCGGTCAGGTAGTCGACGAGTAGCGTGCCCTCGGTGGGCCCGGGCAAAATGGTGTTCACACGCACGTTGTAGGGAGCGGCTTCGAGCGCGGCAGTCTTGGTTATGCCATTCAGGCCGGCCTTGCTCGCCATGTAGGCGCACGACCCCGGTTTGGCCTTCAGAGGATGCACCGACGAGGTGTTGACGATCACCCCCGACCCCTGCGCGATCATGTGCTTCAGTTCGTGCTTGATGCACAAGAAGGCCCCGGTGACGTTGACACCCAGAGTGTGATCCCAGATGTCCTTGGGCATGTCGTATATCGGATAGAACGGGATGCGCCGGCCGTCGGGACCCACCCCGGCGTTGTTGAAGGCGAAGTCGAGCCCCCCGTAGCGAGACAGACAGGCTGCCACCATCGCCTCGACATCGGCTTCGTTGGAGACATCGACTTTGAGAAACGAGGCTTCGCCGCCCGCGTCCTTGATCAGCCGAACCGTCTCCTCGCCTCCTTCGATGTTCGAACCGGTGGTGACCAACACCTTCGCCCCTTCGCGGGCGAAGGCGATGGCGCCGGCACGTCCGATGCCGCTTGCCGCTCCGGTCACGAGGGCCACTTTGGTGTCGAATGTCATGGTCACCGGGGTCTCCTTGTCTCGCGTTGCTTCCCCGAACATCCGGGAACAGGTCGTCTGCCGCCTGCCTTCAATTCATGACGAGGCCGCCGCACACGTTCAGCGACTGGCCGGTCATGTAGTCCGATTCCTTCGATACGAGGAATGAGACGACGTTGGCTATGTCGTCGGGCATGCCCATACGACCGATTGGGACGATCTTGCCGCCTCTCTCGTACTCGCGCTGCCGGTACTCCTCCGAGGTCGTTCCGGCCTGCTTGGCCTCGGCCTCGATCCAGTGGTCGCGCAGGTTGGTGATGATCATGCCGGGGCAGACGGCGTTGACGCTGATCTTGTGCGCCGCGGTCTCTTTGGCGAGGCTCTGTACCAGGCCGATGACCCCCCACTTCGAAGCGGCGTAGGCGGCGTTGCCCTTGACGCCCTCCCGCCCGGCGAGCGAGGCGATGAGCACGATCTTGCCGCCGCTGCCCTGTCGCACCATCTGCGCCACGACCGGCTTTGCGATGACGAACGAGCCGAGGAGGTTCACGTCGAACATCCTCTTCCACTCCTCCTCGTCGCCGTCGACCACGTTGACGTTGGGCGTGCCGCGCATGCCGGCGCAGTGCACCAGCACGTCGATCCGGCCGAGCGTCTGTGAGGCTGCCGCGACGGCTTGCGCGGTCTCTTCCGCCTTGCTGATGTCGGCCACCAGGGCGAGCCCCTTGCGGTCGAGAGCTTCTATCTCTTCGACCACTTCGTCGAGTCCGCGCCAGTTCTCGTCACCCGTGAAGAGGCTTCTCGGCGCCGGCGCGACGTCGAGCACCGCGACGTCGGCCCCCTGTTCCGCCAGCCGGAGAGCAACCGCATGGCCCATGCCGCGCTTGCCCGCTGCGCCCGTTACCAAAGCGACCTTGCCCTCGAGATCCAGCCGGTTCATCTAGGCCTCCTTGCCGCTCGGCGTACCTATGGCGGCCATGTAGCTCTCCGCGTCGGTCACGAAACCGAAGAACGAGAGCGTGTTCTTGATGCTCCACTCGTGGATCTCCTGAGTGGTGCTGGTGCAGCAATCCTCGAGTGTGTAGACGGTGTAGCCCAAGTTGAAGGCCTCACGCGTCGTCGACTCCACCGCCACGTGCGTGGCTATGCCGCTCATCACCAAGTGGGTGATGCCTCTGGCTCGGAGTACCACGTCCAGAGGCGTTGAGGAGAACCCACTTGGGGAGTAGTTGTCGATGAGGATCTCCCCGTCGATGGGCTTGAGCTCGTCGATGACCTCGACTCCCCACGTTCCCTTCTGCATGGAGCCCCGCGCGATGAGCATCGCCGCCAACGGAACGGTCTTCGCCCCGAGCTCAGGATAGCCCGGAGCGTGTACTCCATTGATGTACGCGACGAGCATCCCACGTTTGCGGCTGGCATCGAGCACCGCCTGCGTACGCTGCAGGATGCCCTGGTCGCGTACCCGCTGTGCCATGTCCTGGGCGTTGCGCCCTTCGAAAGCAGCTATTTCGTTCTGCCAGTGGATCAGAAGCAGCGCCGTCTTGGACGGATCGAGCGCCAAACCGGCATTGTCTTGCGTAGTCACCATTTCCCCTATTCGTAACGATTGAGTGTCTGAACCGCATCAAGAAGCGGTCCGATGCGGCTCAGCCAGCATCGTCGTAGTCACGGAATGATCGTGAGCGCTGTGGCCTCGAGTGTTACTTGGCGAGTTCCAGAGCAGTTTTGACGATGTCGGTGCCGGGATATTCTGCAGGCGTACCTCCTGAACTCGGGACAAGGTCGTGGATGGTGTGAATCTGCCGCTACGCCGGAAGGGTCATGGTCTGCCTATCATGCTCACAGCGTTCTCCTCATCGCCTCGTGCCCTGTGCCCCTCGCGCTGGCTAGTCCTTCCGGCGGCTTCCCCTTCATTCGGGGACCCTATCGAGCTGCGAGAGGGACCGGCTATGTCCCCGAGCATGCGCCTGAAGATCTCGGTCGACGTCTCAGCGCCCATGACGTGCTCGAGCCCGACCAGGCGGGCAACGTCGTCCGCCCACCCCCACATCATGAGAGCCCACGCGACGATGCTGCTGTCGACATCCTCACGGATGCTGCCGTCGCGTTTGCCCTGCTCGACGAGGAGTGCGAATTCTTGAACGAACATCAGTTGTCGCTTTGCCAGCTCATGAGTCATATGCTCTGCGCTACTGGCTGCGATGAACTGGAACCAGGGTCTGATGAACGACTCGAATTCGGCCCTGCCGAGCGGCGCGTGTTGCCTGCCCATGTCCATAAGGTGCTCATAGACGTCGTGCCCCGACGAGCGGTCCGTCCACCGAGGCACCCGCTCTACGAGGAGATCGAGAGCCCCTTCAAGCATCGCTTCACGATTGGGGAAGAACTTGTAGAGAGCCGATCGCGTGAGTCCGATGGCCGACGCGATGCGCGATATGGTGGCACCCTGCACGCCGTACCGCGCGATCAGCATCAAAGTGGCCTCGGCTATCTGTCTCTGCCGCACTTCTCGTGCTATGCGGATGGACTTCCCCACTATCGCAGTCTCTCTAGTCAAGTCCACACCTCTACCCGACTCCGCCTTGTGCGGAGCCAGAGACTATCAGTAACGATTGTTCACAAAACCTATCAGAAGCTGCGCTATGATGTCAATCATGCTGGTGAACGTCTGTACACCTAATTGACCGGAGGAAGACTGAAAGATGGCAGGCAAGAAGTGGACGATAGCCCCCCTCGTGCTGGCAACGGCGGTTAGGAACCTTTCGCAGGTCCTGCTGATGTCGCCGCCGGGCGACAGTGTCGACGGCGCTGTTCTCGCCTGGCTGCTGCGGAGCGGGGATGAGGTCGTGCTGGTCGACACCGGCTTTGGGTCAATGGAGAAGGAAGACCTGAAGGGCGACTTCAAACGGGCCCCGGAGCACACCTTGGAGGCGCAACTCGGGCGATTCGACCTGACACCGGAGGAGATCCGGTTGGTGGTGAACTCCCACCTCCACATAGATCACTGCGCGGGCAACTGCTTCCTACCCAACGCCCGTTTCGTGGTCCAGAAGAGTGAACTGGAGTACGCGCTCCGTCCCCTTACGGCGCACATCCCGGCCTACGATGTCGACCTGTCGAGCATGAACCTCGACGTCGTCGACGGTGACCTCGAGATCACCGAAGGCATACGGGTGATCGTGACTCCGGGGCACTCGCCGGGGAGTCAAGCCGTACTCGTCGACACCGATGGTGGTCTATTCGTCCTGGCGGGAGACACCATAGCCCACTACGTCAACATGGATGTTCCCGCGGGTGCGTCGTTCTGGCCGGGTCCGCTCTACGTCGATTTGCGCGAGTACTATCAGAGTCTTGACCGGCTACGAGATCTGGGAGGCGTGATCCTGCCCGGCCACGATCCGCTCGCGCTCGAAAAGACGGTCTATCCGTGACACCCCGCTTCGTCTCACCCAGCGAAAGAGAGCAGAGGAGGTCTCAGTGACAACTATGGGTTTCGACCAGCAAGGATGGTTGGCGGTCAGTAGCGAGATCGGCTTCGAAGTTCCCCCGGTCGGGGTGAGGTACTCCGTCGATCCTCCGGAGGATGTTCCCCGCCTCGACGGCACCATGCGTCTCTGTGAGATGCTGCGGCATGCCCAGCAGGGCAACGCGTTCTACGTGGCCCCGGAGAACCATATCTGCGGCGCTGCCCTCTACGCCCTCGGCAAGGACCTTCCGCTCGTGTATACCTC
>JAKAHF010000218.1 GCA_021815245.1 Actinomycetes bacterium | reverse complement strand
GCAAAGATCCATGTGGCGGCCGGCAACGGCGGGAACGGGTGCGTTTCTTTTCGTAGGGAGATGCACGTTCCGCGCGGGGGGCCCGACGGCGGAGACGGGGGCAAGGGCGGCGACGTCTACGTGGTCGGCGACGAGCAGCTGCGCGATCTTCAGACGTTCACCTACAAGATCCATTTCAAGGCCGGTCACGGCCGGCCGGGCCAAGGCGCGCGCAAGCATGGCGCCAATGGCGACGATGTGATCATCTCGGTGCCACTTGGCACGCAGGTCTGGTCGGTGCCCGCCGAGATCGACGAGACGCCCGACGAGTTCCTCGTCGCCGATGAAGGTGAGGATGCGGACGGCGACGATCCGAGTCCCAGTTCGCCCCAGTCGGAGGCTATGGCTGAGGTGCCCGGGCCCGACTCGGAGTTGCTTGCCGACCTGGTGCATCCCGGACAGAGGGTGCTGGTCGCCAAAGGCGGGTTGGGCGGTCACGGCAACGCGCGGTTCGTCAACTCCGTACGGCAGGCTCCCAAGTTCGCAGAGCTGGGTGAATCAGGCGAAGCCTCCTGGCTGCGCCTCTCGCTCAAACTTATCGCCGACGCGGGGTTGGCGGGCCTGCCCAACGCAGGCAAGTCGTCTCTCCTCCGGCGGCTGTCGAACGCGAAGCCCAAGGTCGCAGACTATCCCTTCACGACCATAGAGCCCATGCTCGGAGTGGTCGATTGGTCGGGCGAGGGCGAGGTATTCACCCTTGCCGACGTGCCTGGTCTTCTCGAAGGGGCGAGCGAGGGTATCGGCCTCGGACACGAGTTCCTCGCGCATCTCGAGCGGTGCCGGATGCTGCTGCACGTCATAGATGCCACGGGCTACTACGAGACCGAACCTCTGGAAGGGTTCCGTACGATCCTGCACGAGCTGGATGCCCATGCTGCCGACCTGGCGGCCAAGCCGCAGGTGGTGGTGATCAACAAGATCGACGCTCTGCCCGCCGCCGCCGTCGAGGAACTTCGAGAACTCCTTGTGACCGAGGTCGAGCGGCTACGCAAAGAAGGGCACCCGGCGTTCGGCTACCTCGTGGGCGATGATGAGCCGCTCGCGCGCCAGTTGGTGTGGCCGGTGTCGGCCGCGACCGGCGCGGGACTGAGCGGTCTCCTCCGTTGGGTCGGTCCGCTGTTGCGGGAATTGGCTCCCGAACCTGAGCCCGAGGCGACCGAGGAAGAGTGGCGTGCCCGCCGCGCCGGTGTCGAGGTCACCGAGGAAGCGGGCGGTCATGTGACCTACCGGCCTCGCGCGCGTTCGAGGCGCGGGTTCTCCATAGGGCAAGACGAGCACGGGTGGTCGGTGAGCGGCGAGGCGGTCAGCCGGCTCGTGAGCAGGTTCGACCTCGAGAACGAAGAAGCTATTCGCTATCTGAACGAGCGACTCGACCGGCTGGGGGTGTATTCTGCTTTGCGGGCGAGGGGCGCCCAGCCCGGTGACGATGTCGAGATCGAGGGCTACGAGTTCGAATTCCAATAGGGGCGATCGTGGCAGGAAAAGGTTCTGGCAAGACGGTTGTCGTCAAGATCGGCTCCAGCACGCTCACCAGCAAGCGGGGCACATTCAGGCTGTCGCCCGTAGCCGGTCTGGTCGCGGAGGTCTGTGAGCTCCACGAAAAGGGCCACAAGGTCCTGTTGGTGTCGTCGGGGGCGGTCTCGTCGGGCATGGGGGTGCTCAAGTTCAAGAAGAGGCCCTCGGAGGTCGTCGACCTGCAGGCCGCGGCCGCGGTGGGACAGGGCCGCCTGTTTCACATCTATACCGACCTCTTCGCTCACGAGAACGTGGTGACGGCTCAGGTACTGCTGACGGCATTCGACGTGGCCGCCCGCGCCCAGTACCTCAACGCCCGAAACACCCTCAACCGGTTGCTCGAGTGGCGAGTGGTGCCCATCATCAACGAGAACGACACGACGGCCACCGACGAGCTCTGTTTCGGTGACAACGACGCGTTGGCTGCGCAGGTGGCCTTGCTCGTGAAGGCCGATCTGCTCGTACTGCTGACCGATACCGATGGGCTCTATACGGCAGATCCCGGCGAGGACGATACTGCCACGCTCATCAAGACGGTGGACGACCCGGCGGAACTCGGCTGCGTGCAAATCGGCGCCGTGGGGCCGCTCGGCAGGGGAGGCATGGGCAGCAAGGTCAACAGCGCCCGCATGGCGGCCAGCGGTGGAGTCGAGACCATCATCGCCAGGGGTACCAGGCCCGGAGTATTGAAAGACTGCGTCGCGGGCATCGATGTGGGGACTCGCTTTCTGCCCCGACCTCTGGGAGTGCCCGACTACAAGCTCTGGCTGCTGTACGGCAAGCCCACGCGCGGCAAAGTCGTCGTCGACACCGGAGCGGTGCGGGCGCTCCAGGGCAAGGGAAGCCTACTGCCGGTCGGCATCGTGGGGGTCGAAGGCGAGTTCGATGCCGGCGATGCCGTGGTGGTCATGAGCGCCGATGGGGCCGAATTGGCCAAGGGTGTCGTGAGCTACTCCAGCCAGGACCTCGAGCGTGTGAAGGGACTCCAGAGTGGCAAGGTGGCCGAACTGCTTCCGCACGCGTCGCCGGAGGCCATTCACCGCGACTATATGGTCCTGACGTGTGGCTGAGGAGGGAGACCGGTTGAACGCACGCGAGTTGGCCGCCAATGCGAAGAGAGTCTCCTACGTGCTTGGAGCGCTGGACTCTGCGCGGAAGAACCGGGCGCTGTTGGAGATGGCCGACGCGCTTGAACGACGGGCGGGCGAGATCCTCGAGGAGAATGAGGCCGACGTAGCGGCTGGGCGCAAAAGCGGGTTGTCACGTGCATTCATCGACAGGCTGCTGCTCGACGAGGGCCGCCTCAAGTCAATGTCGAACAGCCTGCGCGACGTGGCCGCCCTGCCCGACCCGGTGGGTGAGATCGTCGCGGGCTGGAGAACCGCCGAGGGTCTCGACATCGAGAAGGTGCGGGTGCCGTTCGGGGTGGTCTTGGTCGTGTATGAGGCTCGTCCCAACGTGACGGTCGATGCCGCCGCTCTCTGTCTGAAGACGGGCAACGCGGTGATCCTCCGGGGCGGCAGTGACGCCTATCGCTCCAATCGCATTCTCTCTGAGGTCATTGCCGGTGCGGCAATCGAGGCCGATCTGCCACCCGAGAGCATCCAGTTCGTGGCCGACAAAGAGCGGAACTTCTTCCTCGAGTTGCTGCAGCGCAGCGACGAGATCGATCTTGTCGTCCCGCGGGGCGGCGAAGCCCTCAAGGCATTCCTGGTGCAGAACTCCAAGATCCCTGTGATCTACGCGGCCGGCGGCAACTGCCACGTGTATGTCGACCGGGCGGCCGATCTCAAACAAGCGGTGGCGATCGTCGTCAACTCCAAGTGCCAGCGTCCGGGTATCTGCAACGCGGCCGAGACCCTTCTCGTTCACGAAGCTGTGGCGGCGGAGTTCATTCCCGTGGCGCTCAAGGCGCTTGCGGAGCGCAAAGTGAAGCTATGGGTCGATGCCCGCACGCGGGAGCTCATGGGCGACACCGAGATCAAGCTGGGCAAGGCGACCGAGAAGCACTACGCGACGGAGTTCCTCACCCTGGAGATGGCCATCAAGGTCGTCGCCGGCGTTGAGGAAGCGGTGGCGCACGTCAATCAGTACGGCACGGGCCACTCCGAAGCCATCGTCACCCGCGACCTCGAGGCGAGTCGCACGTTCACGCGGGGGGTCGACGCCGCGGCGATCTACGTCAACGCGTCCACCCGGTTCACCGATGGGGCCGTGTACGGTTTTGGAGCCGAGATCGGCATCTCCACTCAGAAGCTCCATGCGCGCGGGCCGCTCGGCCTCAGGGAAATGACCACCACGAAGTACGTGGTCACAGGTAGCGGCCACGTCCGCTGAGGACTGCGAGGCGCAGCGTGCACCGCGACGGGATCATACCTGGCCTCGACCTCAAACCGGGTCTGCGCTTGGGGATCATGGGCGGCGCCTTCGATCCCATCCACACGGCGCACCTGGTGACGGCCCAGGAGGCCCTGCTGCAGTTCGGCCTCGACCAGGTTCTCTTCATGCCGGCCGGCGATCCGCCTCATAAGGAGCGGCGCATGGCTCCGGCGGAGTTCCGATACTTGCTGGCAGCGGTGGCTACGGCGAGCAACCCCCGCTTTTCGGTCTCTCGCTTCGAGATCGATCGTGATTGCGTGAGCTACACGGTCGACACCCTCGAGCACCTCGACGGTCTGTTGCCGCCGGGGAGCGAGATGTTCTTCATCACCGGCGCCGATGCCGTGCTCGACATCCTAACGTGGAAAGACCCAGGTCGAGTTCTCGAGCTCGCGACCTTCATAGCGGCGACCCGACCGGGATACGACCTATCGAGGTTGGCCGAGCGTTTTCAGAGTCTTCGCGACGACACCGTGGGCCTGGTGCCTGAAGCGAGGGTCAAGCCCATGGAGATACCAGGGCTCGCCATATCTTCGAGCATGATCCGCGCGCGTCTGGCCGGAGGCAAGAGCATCCGCTACTACGTGCCTGACACAGTGGCCGAACTCATCGCCAAGAGCGGGTTCTACTCGGCATGAGCGACAAACCGTCGGGCGAGCGGAGAAGAAGCGAATCGCGCCGTGCCACATCGCCGGCGCGGCGGAGCGCCCCTCCCGCAAACGACGGCCGGCCGGATCGTCGTGCGGCTCGGGGCGCGGCGCGCCGCCGCAAGCGGCGGACGCGGCTGTGGCTTGTGGCGACGCCCACCGTTGCCGTTATCGCCGTGGTGGTCGTGCTTCTTGTACTGTTCGGCGGCCCCGATGCCCAGCAGACGGTGGGCACGACGTCGACCACGGTCGTTGCGCCGACTCCTGAGGGGGCGTTGCTCGCCGTGGAGGAAGCGGGGAATCTTCAACTAGCGGTCGTCTTTCAGGCGCGCGAGGCCGGGGGAGTGGTGCTCGTGGTGCCGGGATTGGCTCTCCTCCGCGACGGCGACAGGTTCATCACGCTTGCGGAGGTCCGAGCCATCGGTGACGACCGGGCGTTCTCCGGCGTGCTCGGAAGCGTCTTCGGAGCTCAGGCCGAAGCCGTCGCTGCGGTCTCCTGGGACAGTCTCAAAGCAACGATCGAGGCCGCGGGCGTTGACGGCCTTTCTGAGACGGTGGATCCGTTGGAGACGGGCGGGGAGCTGGCGCGCGCTCTGCAGCGGCTGGCCGGCGGCACCGGATTCTCGGTTCTGTGGGAGGGTCTCGGGCTGCAGGGTGACGCGTCGGATTTTCGCTCGGCCCTG
>JAKAHF010000217.1 GCA_021815245.1 Actinomycetes bacterium | reverse complement strand
CGCGATCTGCTTGACGAGCAGTATGCCACTGCCGTGGAACACGCCATCGGCGCCGAGTGGGTTGATGACCGTCGTGGCCCACAGACCCGTGGCCAGAGCACCGACCATGCCGCCGATGCCGTGCACACCGAACGCGTCGAGCGAGTCGTCATATCCAAGCTTGTTCTTGACCACGACCACCGAGACGTAGCAGACGAGACCGGCGAGGGCGCCGACGCCCAGCGCGCCGACCGGGGTGACGAAGCCGGAGGCCGGCGTGATGGCGACCAGACCCGCGACCGCACCCGAGATGATGCCGAGAGCGGTGGGCTTCTTGCGCGTCATCCATTCGAGTCCGGCCCAGGCAAGAGCGGCGGCGGAGGCGCCGATGTGCGTGGCGACGAAGGCCGACACCGACAGACCGTTCGACCCAAGCGCGCTACCGGCGTTGAACCCGAACCAACCGAACCACAGCAGCGCCGCGCCCAGGATGGCGAACGGCAGGTTGTGAGGCGGCGAGGTCTCGGGATAGCCCTTGCGCCTGCCCATGACGAGCGCGGCGGCGAGGGCGGCCATGCCGGCATTGATGTGAACGACCGTGCCGCCCGCGAAGTCGAGGGCGCCGAAGTCACGCAGCCAGCCACCGACACCCCACACCCAGTGAGCCATGGGGTCGTAGACGAGGGTCGACCACAGGATCGAAAAGACCAGGAAGGCGCTGAACTTCATGCGCTCGGCGAACGCGCCGATGATGAGCGCCGGCGTGATGACCGCGAACATCATCTGGAAGATCATGAAGAGCTGATGCGGGATGGTCGCCGCGTAGTCGGCATTAGGTTCCAGGCCGACGTTGTTGAGAGCGGCCCAGCTCAGGCCTCCGATGAAGCCCCCGTGGTCGGGTCCGAAGGCGAGGCTATAGCCGAAGAGAATCCACTGGACGCTGATAACGCCCACGAGGATGAAGCACTGCATCATGATCGACAGCACGTTCTTACGGCGCACCAGGCCCCCGTAGAAGAATGCCAGTCCAGGAGTCATCAGCATCACCAGCGCAGTGCTGACGATCATCCATGCGGTATCTCCAGTATCCACCCTATCCTCCTAAGTCGGTCGCCGTATGGCCGTTTGTCCGAACGCTGACTCTCTCCCCCTGGAGCCCGTCAGATCAAGACATGACAATTACAGCGGAGAACGGGTGAGGTGTGAATCGCCACGCGTCCAAGCTTGCCCGGTGGCGTTTGGACACTTGTCCAAACACTGAGCTTTCGCCGCGCCCGGCGGCTGGGTGGCGGCTAACCGGCGAGCAGGCTCTTGGCCTTGAGGCCCAATCCGAGACGCTCCTTGTGCTCCGTTTCGAACACGTTGAGCCCGTTGATCTCGGCGATCTTCTCCAGCCGGTAGCGAATGGTGTGCCGGTGCGCGTGGAGGTCGCCGGCGGTCTGGGTGAGATTCTCGTTGTTGCGAAAGTAGATGGCGAGCGTACGCGTGAGCTGGGTGCCGTTCGCGGTGTCGTAGGCATCGACGGGGCCGATGGTCTCTTCATAGAGGGCACGGATCTCTTCCGGGTCCCTCTCGAAGGTGTCGAGAAGGATCCGATAGGTGCCCACATTGTCGAACGAGAGAACGCTGCCCGCGCCCGACAGCTTGCGACCGACCTTGAGGGCGACCAGCGCCTGCTGGTAGCCACGATCCATCTCGCGGGCGCTCTTCGTGAAGGCGCCGATACCCGCGGAGACGCTAAGCCCTCCCGATGTCTGAGCCAGGGCCTGCAGGGCGGTGGCCAGCTTCTTGAGCGACGGCGGATCTTGCGCGCTCTTGCCGCATACGAAGACAACGATGCGCCCCGACTTCAGGCTGACAAGCGACGACGGCTCGGCCGAGCCGACCAAGCGCGAGCACTGCGTGAAGTAGAGTTCGATCTGCCGGTCGAGATCCTCCTGGTCCAGGCCCCTGCGAGCCACGAGCCCGTCATACTCGTCGACCCCGAGTAGGATGACCGTGGCTCCGTAGCGCAGATCGCAGCCGAGAAAGACACCGCGCCGCAACAGGGAATCCATTGCCTGCTCGTTGCCGCTGATGACGTCGTCGACGAAGTCGCCTTTGAGCCTCACCTCGGTCTCGAAGCGCACGCGGTCTTGCGCCATCTCGAGGGCGGCGATGGTGGCCGCATGTTCCAGCGTGAGTATCTGCATCGACGACAGGTTCTTCGCGTCGCTCAGGGTGCAGACGTAGCCGAGCACCCTGTGGCTGCTCACGATAGGCAGGGCAAAGAGCGCGGGCAGACCCTCCTGCTCGACCCTCAGAGGAGTGGGCCCCGTCAACCCGGCGAACCGCTCCCGGGCATCGGGCAGTGTCAGCCGCGAATCGAGATAGGCGATGCTGATGGGGAAGCCGCTCGAGGTAGCGAGAACCTCGAGTGATGTATCGAGAAGCACCATGGGGGCCGCCAGCAAGCGGGCGCATTCGTCGGCCAGCTCCTGCCAGCCCCCACCCCGAATGACCACGCCCAGCAGACTCCTATGGATCGCCTGCGATTGTTCTAGCAGCGACGCCTGGCGATTGATGATCACCTCGGTGACGTCTTGCATGAGCTTGGTCCAGCGGAGCCCCTGCGGCACCTCGATGATGGGGAAGTTGCGCTTGTCTGCCAACTCGATGCTGTCGGCCGGCATGCCGCCGACGAAACGGGTGGTCTTCACGAACAGCGCGGCGGCGTCGGCCAGCATGACCCGCCTGCAGAACTCCCGTTGGCGGTCGATGTCGCCCCTGAAGGCGAACATGGTCGACAGCACCATCTCGCCGCCCGAGAGCCAGTCGGCGATGTCGGGAACCTCGCCTACCGTCACCGATGTGACGGCGCGGTCGAGACCACCACGACCGGCAAGGATGCGTGCATCCTCGAGCACAGGGAGTCGCAGTATCTGTCCGACCGTCGTTGGCATGCTCAGCACGATACCACACTGTGGGCGCTTTAGACATAGGGCCAAAATCCTGCTCACGCTTCATGGCCAATCATCCGAATAGCCGCGATTTATCCTGCGTTGGTCCGTCCGGCGTTACTACTATTGTCCAAAGCGTGTCGTGGAAACTCTCGCCCTGGGGAGAATGGCAGCGGCTCCCGGCCTCAGTACGATGTGCGACAGAGACCCGGCAAACATCAGAAGGAGGCAACAATGAAGGAGCATGCACCGCCGTGGGCCTGGTCGCCACTGGCGAAGAAGATGATGATGATCGCCGCACTCGCCGGGCTGCTTTTCGTCATGATCGTCGGGATGGCAGTGGCGGGTGACCCCAGTGGATCTTCGACCGGCACAGCGGCCGACGTCTCGGCCGCTACGACCGGCAGCCCGACCGGCGAAGAACTCGCCAATGAGCTCGGACACGTGAAGGTGTCGCTCAACATGTTCTATCTGATCTTCGGAGGAGCCCTGGTGTTCTTCATGCAGATGGGCTTCGCCATGGTCGAGACCGGCTTCTCGCGTTCCAAGAACGCAGTGCACGTGGTCATGACCAACTTCATCATCTTCGCGATCGGCTGCCTCGTGTACTGGGCCGTGGGCTTCGCCTTCCAGTTCGGAGGCGCCGGCACCTTCGCGGCCATCGGTGGCACCCAGGCTCTCGACGGCCTCGCCAACGGTGCTTCCGGCTGGGGGCTCATCGGCTACAAAGGCTTCTTCCTGTCAGGCCAGAGCTACGACGTCGCCATCATCGCAATGTTCTTCTTCCAGCTGGTCTTCATGGACACGACGGCCACCATCCCGACCGGCGCGATGGCCGAACGGTGGAAGTTCTCGGCGTTCGTGGTCTACGGCGTGTTCGTCTCGGCCATCCTCTACCCCATCTACGGCAACTGGGTCTGGGGCGGCGGCTGGCTGTCGGCCCTGGGCCGCAACATCGGCGCCGGACACGGCCTGGTCGACTTCGCCGGATCGAGCGTGGTGCACGCGGTCGGCGGCTTCGCGGCTCTGGCCGGGGCTATCGTCCTCGGACCTCGCATCGGCAAGTTCGACAAGAACGGCAAGCCGCGGGCGATCTTGGGCCACAACATGCCCATGGCCATCCTCGGCGTGATCGTCCTCGTCTTCGGCTGGATCGGGTTCAATGGCGCCTCGACGTTCGCGGCCACCGACCTCCGCTTCAGCATCATCATCGTCAACACATTCATCGCAAGTGCTACCGGTTGTCTCGCGGCGATGTTCCTGGCCTGGAAGCTGTGGGGCAAGCCCGACCCGTCGATGTCGGCCAACGGCATGCTGGCCGGACTCGTGGCCATAACCGCCCCGTGCGCGTTCGTCACCCCCATCGGCGCCGCCATCATCGGCATCGTCGGAGGCCTGCTGGTCGTCGGTTCGATCGTCTTCGTCGAGCGGGTGCTCAAGGTCGACGACCCGGTCGGCGCGGTCTCGGTACACGGCGTGAACGGCGTCTGGGGAATACTCGCCCTCGGCCTCTTCGCCGACGGCAGCTATGGGGCAGGTTGGAACGGCGTGGAAGATACCGTCCGCGGCCTGTTCTACGGCGGCGGCTGGAGTCAGTTGGGCGCGCAGGCACTCGGCGCGGTGGTCGTCATGGCCTGGGCGTTCGGCCTCATGTACATCTTCTTCCGCATCCAGAAGAAGGTCCAAGGTATCCGGGTCACTCGCGAAGAAGAGATGATTGGTCTCGACATCCCCGAGATGGGCGTACCCGCCTACCCGGCGTCACCTCACCTGTAAACTCTCGACTACTACTACTGATCGCTGTCGCTCAGACCCAAGGAGGCTCGCGAACGTGAAATACATAGTGGCAATCATCCAGCCCGACCGTCTCGACGAAGTGGTCGATGCCTTGACCGAGGCCGAGATCAACCTGATGACCGTGTCGGACGTAATGGGTCGCGGCCGGCAGAAGGGTGTGGCCGAGGTCTACCGCAGCCACATCGAGCCCGGCGGCCTGCTGCGCAAGGTCAAGCTGGAGATCGCCGTCAACGACGCCTTTGTGCAGCCGACCATAGACGCCATCATCGGCGCGGCCCGCACCGGCAGCATCGGCGACGGCAAGATCTTCGTCATGAATCTCGAGGAGTGCATCCGCATCCGCACCGGCGAGACCGGCACGGCGGCTATCGGATAGCCCTGACCTAGCTCCCCCTTGCCCCTCCGGCCGGTCCGACGCCCTACGGACCGGCCGGACTCTTCTCCAGGCCGTCACGCCGTTGTTCGTGACGGCCGCCCTACGCTCGCCCGATGGTGAGCACGTCGAGCTCGGGGTCGAGGAGGGCCTGCCGCTTGAGGGCATCGAGGCGCGCAAGGCGACCGCGGTTCGCATCCAGCT
>JAKAHF010000216.1 GCA_021815245.1 Actinomycetes bacterium | reverse complement strand
CGAACTGTACCCCAACGTGAAGAAGATAGCCGTGGTGGCTCTCGATGACCCCGGCATCCAGGACATCGTGGGCCGGGCGAAGGAGGATTTCCTGCGGCGAGGCATGGAGATCACTCTTGACGAGCAGTTCCCACCGGATGTCCAGGACTTCTACCCGCTGATAACGAAGGCGCTCGCGACTAATCCTGACGCCATCGCCGGCGTTGCCGGCGCGCCTCCATTCGCCAAGGGTCTCCTTGAGTCGATGCGGCAGATGGGCTTCGCCGGCCCGCTACTGACGTCGGCGGGCTGGGGTGACCCCGTGCAGCTCACCCAGCTCATCGAGCCGCAGTACGACACCGACTTCCCCATGCAGCAACCCGACGTGACCAGCGATCTCATGCCCGACATCGTCAAGGAGCTCAAGGCGCTATCGGACGCCAAAGGCATGACCATGCAGCTGGACTACACCCTTCTGCTTGGCGGTGTCTGGACCATCGTCCAGGGTATCGAGAAGGCGCAGAGCTTCGACAACGACGCCATCGTCGCAGCCATGGAGACCATGGACTTCGACACCATCTACGGGCCCGGCAAGATGGGCGGTGCCGAGGATGTGGCCGGTGTGAACATCGGCCAGAACCGCCTGATGCTGACGCCTATCCCATTCAGCCTCATCAAGGACGCAAAGGTCGAATTCGAGTGGTTGCCGGCCCCGGTGCCTGGTAACTGAGCGACGACTCCCCTATAGGTCAGTGTCGCTCTTTCGGAGCACCGGCCGGCGCCGGGCATCGGAGGAGCGACACCGGCCATCACACGTCGTTTTGTAGTCGCTGAAGGGAGCCAAGGTCCCATATGGGAGTAGTCGGGCAGGGAATACTCAACGGATTGTCGTCGGCCGGGATATACATCCTGGTAGCACTGGGGCTGACGCTGGTTCTGAGCATCGTCAACATCGTGCAGATGGCCCATGGCGAGTTCTACATGGTGGGTTCGTACTGCATGTACTACCTGATGACGCGCCTCGGCCTCAACTTCTTCCTTTCGGTGGTGATCGCCACCATCGTCGTGGGCGGCCTCGGCGTGATCGTCGAGCGCTTCGGCTTCCGGCCCCTACAGGGCGACCCGGATCGCTCGATGATCGTGTCCATCGGGCTGATGCTGGCCCTTCAGAACATCATGCTCGCCATAGCAGGTGGCATCTCCAAGAGCATCAAGAGCCCGTACCCCGGTGTCGTCAGGATCGCGGGCACTACGATCTCCTGGGACCGATTGATCATCGTGCTGGTCGCGGTCTTGTTGGTTGCGATTCTCTTCTTCTTCATCAAGACGACCAAGACAGGCACGGCAATGCGGGCTATCTCCGAAGATCGAGTCGCCGCCAGGCTTCAGGGCATCAGCATCAACCGCATCTCAGCGACCGCCATGTGCTTCGGCTGCGGCCTCGCGGCTATCGCCGGAGCCGTCGTCGGCCCGGTCTTCGCCGTCTCCCCGACAATGGGCAGTTTCGCCCTGATGAAAGGTATCGGAGTGATAATCCTTGGCGGCCTAGGAAGTCTGCCTGGGGCGGTCTGTGGGGGCCTCATCATCGGCATGATCGACGGCATCGTGCCGCTCTACACTTCCGCCTATGCGGCCAGCGTCATCTCGTTCGCGATGGTCATCTTGATCTTGCTGGTTCGTCCTCAGGGGATTCTGGGTCATGAATCGAAATAGCTCGCGGAGATTCCCCTGGCGGCCGGCGACCATAGCGGCCATACTGGCGTTCGTTTGCGCGTTGCCCTTCATCTTCACCGGCGCGTACGGCCGCCAAGTGCTGGTGGTGTGTGGCATCAACATCATCGTCGCCTGTAGTGTGCGCCTCATCAACCTGACCGGGCAGTTCTCGCTCGGCACAGGCGCGATGATGACTCTGGGCGGCTATCTCTCAGCCCTTCTAGCCATTCATTATGGCGTCTCGCCCTGGATAGGCTTCGCCATTGCCGGGGCCGCCGCGTTCATGGTCGCCTGCTTGTTCGGCATCGCCTTCGTCCGCCTCAAAGGCATGTACTTCGCGATGGTGACGTTGTTCTTCGCGCAGATAGTGACCCTCATCGTACTCGATCTGCGCCGTTTCACCGGCGGCATCAACGGGCTCTTCAACATCCCTTGGCCGGAGGGGATCCGGGTCGAGACCGCGTTCTTCTACGTGGTGGTGGGTCTCTGCGCCGCCAGCCTGCTCGTGTTCTATCTCCTCGAGCACTCCCGTCTGGGTTTGGTGTTCCGGGGGATCAAGCAAACGGAGACCCTCTGCGAGAGCGTCGGCATCAACGTCCGCATGATGAAGGTGCTGGCCTTCGGACTCGGCTCCCTCTTCGCCGGGCTCGCCGGTGCGTGCTACGGCCACTACATGCAGGCTCTGAACCCCTCGGCTTTTGGTTTCGCGTTCACGCTCTACGCCGTGATCTACATGGTGGTAGGCGGGAGCAATGCATTCGTGGGCCCGATCGTCGGTGCAACAGTCTTGACACTGGCGAACAACCTGCTCCGGGCGTTCGCCAAGTTCCAGCCGCTGTTCTTCGCGGCTGTGTTGCTCCTGATCGTGTTTCTCATGCCCGAAGGACTCGTCGGACTGCCGGCGCGGACGATGAGGGTGGTCAGAAGATACCGAAAGCGAGGGAGCGAACGTGCTGCTCAAGGTTGAGGGGTTGACCAAGAGATTCGGGGGACTGCAGGCCGTCTCCAGCCTCGACATGAGCGTCGCGTCGGGCGAGATCGTCGGACTCATCGGTCCCAATGGAGCCGGCAAGACCACGGTGTTCAATCTGCTGACCGGCGCCCACCGGCCGACCAGCGGCAGGGTGACGTTCTCGGAGAAGGACATAACCGGGCGGAAGCCCCACTCGGTGGCGGCGCTGGGCATGGTGCGCACGTTCCAGATCACTAACATCTTCTCGAACTTCACGGTGCGGGAGAATCTGGCCCTCGCGTGCAACCTCAAGGCCGACATCAGCTACTGGGGGTCGATGCTCCACACGCGAAGAAGCCGCGCTAAGGAGAAGCAGGTACTGCAGCGCTGCGACGAGATCCTGGAGACGGTGGGTCTGCAGAGTTTCGGCACCGCCACGGCCGGCACGCTAGCGCACGGGCACAAGAACCTGCTCGGCATCGCCATCGCCTTGGCGGCGGAACCGAAACTGCTGCTGCTCGACGAACCCTTGGCCGGGATGAACGCGCGCGAGGTGCTCGATGCTCTGGACGTCATCCGCAGATTGTGGGCGAACGGAACGACCATCCTGCTGATAGAGCACAACATGAAAGCCGCAATGGCCCTGTGCGAGCGACTCGTCGTCATCAGCTTCGGCAAGAAGCTCGCCGAAGGCACACCGGCGGAGATACGGGCGAACAGATCGGTGATCGAGGCCTACCTTGGGGACGATACCTATGTTGCTTGAGCTGCGAAACGTCACGGTGCACTATGGCACGGCCGAAGCGGTGCGTGACATTTCCTTCGGCATAAGCGAGGGCGCCGCGGTGAGCGTCATAGGCGCCAACGGAGCCGGCAAGAGCACCATCATCAAGGCCATCTCGGGGCTGGTGCGGCTACACTCCGGGGAGATCGAGTTCGACGGCAAGAGGATCGACGGCATGCCGGTAGAAGCGATCGTGGGCAGAGGGGTCATCTGCGTGCCCGAGGGTCGGCGGCTCTTCCCCTGGATGAGCGTGGCCGACAACATCAAGATCGGCGCCTACCTTGAGAAAGACAAGAAGGCCATCAAGGCGAAGCTGGAAGAGGTGTTCGAGCTCTTCCCGCGGTGCAAGGAGAGGCTGAGCCAGCGGGCCGGCAGCCTGAGTGGCGGTGAGCAGCAGATGGTAGCCATCGCCCGAGCGATGATGGCCAGACCGAGGCTGCTGATGATGGACGAACCGTCGCTGGGCTTGGCCCCCATGGTCATCAACGACTTGGCGACGACGATCAAGAACATCAACAAGAGCGGTGTGGCCATCCTCCTCGTCGAGCAGAACGCCGGCCTGGTCATGAAGGTGGCCCAGGAAGCCCATGTTCTGGAGGTGGGCGAGGTCGTCGCTCAAGGTCCGATGAAGGACCTCATCAACAATGATTCCGTACGGAGGGCGTTCGTAGGTTGAGGGAAGTCCGGGGCATCAGGCCGCGGCCACACCCGAGGCCGTTCAACCAAACCGTTGCTCATCGCCACAAAGGAGCATGATGTCGTCCCCGCCTGCCCGATACCCACATGTATTTCAGCCGATCACCGTCGGCAACGTCACGCTCAAGAACCGTATGCAGTTCTCGCCCATCGTGTCTCGCCACGCCGATCCCTACACCGGCACGTCTACCAACGACCTGGTGGAGTTCCTCGGCGCCCAAGCCCGCTCAGGCGTGGCCTTGGTCACAATAGGCTCGTCGCCCATCGACTTCGACAGAGCCCGCGACTTCTATGGATGCCTATCCGTCGTGCGCGAGGCCGATGTGGCCAGTCTCTCGGTTCTGGCCGAAGAGGTGCACCGCTATGGCGCGAAGCTGTCCATCGAACTGACCCACGCTGGGGCCGTCAGCGACCCCGCCCTCCTCGCAGGTCCGGCCTTCGCGCCCTCGGTCATACCGGGCATCCACAACCCCCACACCACCAAAGAGATCGACCGGGCCGAGATGGATGAGGTCAAGCGGCACTGGGTCGACTGTGTGCGGCGGGTCAAGCGGGCCGGCTTCGACATGGCCATGATCCATGGCGCTCACATGAATCTGTTCGCCTCGTTTCTGACCCCGCTCCTCAACCACCGGACCGACGACTACGGGGGAAATGCGGAGAATCGCATGAGGTTCCCGCTGGAGGTTATCGAAGCGTGCCGCGCCGAAGCCGGACCTGACTTCGGTCTCGAGCTCCGCATCAGTGGCAACGAGCGGGTGCCCGGTGGCGTGACGATCGAGGAGCGCATCGCCTTCCTCAACGCGGCCGCTCCTTACATCGACATGGTCATCGTCTCCACGGGCGGGTTCCTCTTCCCCGAGACGGCCGCATACATGATGGCCGGCTATCACTTTCCCCATATGCTGAATGTGGAAACCGCGGCCGAGATCAAGAGGAACGTGAGCCTCCCTGTGTCGGTGGTGGGCGGCATAACCACCATCGACGAGGCCGAATACATTTTGGCGGCCGGCAAGGCCGACGTCGTGGCGATGGCGAAGGCCCTCATCGCCGACCAGGATTTGGTCGCCAAAGCAAGGTTGGGCAAGGCGGCCGACATCCGCCCATGCCTGCGCTGCCTGGAATGCGCGTACGGCGGGCTCATCGGCACTCCCTTGCGGTGCGCCGTC
>JAKAHF010000215.1 GCA_021815245.1 Actinomycetes bacterium | reverse complement strand
GAGGAGAGCGACACGCTCGACGCGGCTTCGGCCCGCGGCACGTTCGAGGAGCTATCGTGTGGTGAACTCCGGGGCTTTCGGTTGAAGCTCCTGCACGGGCAGATGGCCTCTCCCGAGAAGGCCGGCGCCATGGCGGCTTTCGCTTCGGGCGATGCCGACGTGCTGGTGAGCACCTCGGTCATAGAGGTAGGGGTGGATGTGGCCAACGCGACCGTCATGGTCATCATGGGCCCGCGGCGTTTCGGGCTGTCACAGCTCCATCAACTGCGCGGTCGTGTAGGCAGGGGTACGCAGGAGTCTCGCTGCTTTCTTCTTGCCGACGGCGACGACGAAGCGGCTGTGGAGCGTCTGGCCCTCTTTGCGCGAACCGACAACGGCTTCGAACTGGCCGAGGCCGATCTCGCGGCTCGAGGCGAGGGGCAGCTCTTCGGCGAGAGGCAGTCCGGCCTCGGGGATCTGGAGGTCGCGTCGCTTCTGCGCGACCGCAAACTGCTCGAAGAAGCCAGGGGAGAGGCTACGCGCATCCTAGCGAGGGATTCGGCCCAGGAATGGCCACCTACCCGTTGGTTGCTCGAAGAGGCGCGGCGGCGGTTTGCCGAGAAGATCTCGTGGATGGAACGAGCATGAGCGTGACCAGGGGGGCGGCCGGCGGAAGCTTTCCCGGACGCGTCCGCATCGTGGCGGGTTCGCGGCGCGGCCGGTACATCAAAGTGCCTCAGAAGCATACCGTGCGTCCCACAAGCGACATGGTGCGTCAGGCCGTCTTCAATGTGCTCGGACCCATCGGCGATCTCGCCGTGCTCGATCTCTTCGCGGGCAGTGGCGCGCTCGGTCTCGAGGCGCTGTCGCGCGGGGCGCGGAGCTGCCTCTTCGTCGAATCCGACCCTACGGTCGCCAGGATCCTCTCGGACAATATCGTGTCGCTCGAGTACGAGGCTGCTGCCAAGATCGTGGTCGCCGACTACAAGAAAGCCCTGGAGCGCCTCGTCACCGCAGGGACCTGCTTTGATTTGCTCTTTGTGGACCCTCCCTATAGAATTCTCGAAGAAGTGGAGGGTGTGCTCTCGGTATTGGTGCCACGCGTGATGACGCACGACGGCGTGGTGGTCATCGAGAGCGATAGTTCGTCCCAGGCGTCGCTCGGCCTGACCCCCGTGTTCGCCCGCATCTACGGAGACACGAAGATCACGATGGCCGTGACAAGAAGGAGCCTCGATTGAAGATAGCCTTATGCCCGGGCACATATGATCCGGTGACTATCGGGCACATCGACATCATCTCCCGGTGCAGTGCCATCTTTGACGAGGTGGTCGTGGCGGTCGTCGACGACTCCTTCCGCAAGTCGGTGTTGTTCACATGCAGCGATCGCGTGCATTTCGTAGAGGAGTCGACGAGGCATTTGCCGAATGTCAGGGTCGTCGTCATGAGAGGGCTCGTGGTCAAGTTGGCCCGCGAGGTGGGGGCGAGCGTGCTCGTCAAAGGCCTACGGGCGTTCGCCGACTTCGAATACGAGTTCCAGATGGCGCAACTGAACCGCAAGTTGGATTCCGACTTGGAGACGATGTACCTTATGGCGTCACCCGAGCACGTCTTTCTCAGCTCGAGTGGAGTCAAGGAGATCGCAAAATATCGCGGCTGTGTCAGTGATCTCGTACCCGAGGTGGTCGAGCGCCGGTTCGCCGAAATGTACGGAGTTGCGGAGGACTAAGGTATGGACGTTCTCGTTCTGATTGACAAGCTGGATGACCTTGTCCACGGCGCGAGCACTTTCCCCATGACCGACAAAGTCATGATCGACCGGGACGAGATCTACGATCTGCTCGATCAGATGCGGGCCACGATCCCCGAGGAGATCAAGCAAGCCCGGTGGATCGTCAAGGAGCGCCAAGAGATGCTCCAAGAGGCCAAGGAAGAGTCCGAGCGCATCCTCGCGGAGGGTCGCGAAGAAGCCCAGAGGCTGGCAAGTGAGCAAGAGGTCGTCAAGCGGGCCCAGCGGCAATCCGAGGAGATCATCCGCGAGGCTGAAGCCCGCGAGCGCGAGATCAGGCTCGGCGCCGAGGACTACGCCGACGAGATCTTGAAGACGCTCGAGACGAACCTCGGCAAGTTCCTGGCCGCTGTCGAGCGCGGTCGCGAACGTCTGCAGTCGGGCCAGTCGGGCGAGATGATGTAGCACGACGCGCCCGGCCGCGAGGTCAGGTGCGCTGTGAGCTCGTGATGATGAATCTCGATCTGGAGAGCCTTTCACTCCGTTCTGGTGAGCACTTCGAGGGTGTGTATGCCGTCGATGTCGCGCCGGTGATGTTGGGTGGCACGCGCTACGATGTGTTGATCCCCGATGGCGTGGATATCGTTGTCGATCGCCTGGCAGGCGGGTACCTGGTGAATCTCCTGGCCGAGGTGAATCTGTATGGCCCGTGCGCGCGGTGTCTGAGCGAGGCGGTGCTCGTGGTGAAGGCGGAACAGCAGGAGTTCGCACCCACCGCCAAGGGCGGCTGGGAAGAGACCGAGCTGAGCCCGTTCATCAGAGACCTCGTGGTCGATCTTCACGCGCTGGTGCGCGAAGCGGTGGTTCTTGCGCTGCCTCCACAGATCGTCTGTAGGCCCGAATGCGAGGGCTTGTGTCCTCAGTGCGGCCGCGATCTGAACAAGATCAGATGCGACTGTTCCCACGATCAGATCGACGGTCGGTGGAGCAAGCTGAAGGAACTGACGTTCAATGACGCCGATGACTCTTGAAATATCCCGGTAGATGGGGTAAAAACTAGCGTTCCCCGAAGGTATAGAGAGAGGCGAATAATGGCCGTCCCCAAGAGAAAGACCTCACGCCAGCGTCGCGACACCCGCCGTGCGACCCACGCCGGCTCGGCGCCGAGCGTCAACGAATGCCCGCAGTGCCACAGCCCGAAGGCCCCGCATCGGGTGTGCCCCACCTGTGGAATGTACAACGGTCGCCAGGTCATCAAGGTCGAGGAGTAAGTAGAGGAGCTGGGGTCGTATGCAGATCATCGTGCAAGAGGGAGAGGTCCTCATCAGCCTCACCTCGCCCATCCAGGCGCCTGACGAGAGTCTTCGTACTACGTCGGTGCACACGGTTTCGGGCACTGCCAAGGTCTACTACCGCGACATGGAGCTGATTCGGGTCGAAGCTCGCGAGGGCAACCTCGAGATCCTTCCGTCGTCAATCGGCGCTGTCACCTGGGTCAAGCGGGAGCGCCGCTACCAACTCAAGACCGAGTAGTAGCGCCTCCTCGCTGGAACATGCATGTGAGGAGCGCGTGATGTGTGGCATTGGATCTGACGACAATCGTACTGTGTGAGGAGCGACGCTGCCCGCTGGGCGGCGTCTTTTTTATGGCATGGGGTAGTTGCCCCGTAGAGTGTGTGCATGCACCGAAAGGCTGAGGCGAGGAGGACGTATGGCACTGGTAGATCCGGCCAAGATAAGGAATGTGGCTATCGTAGGCCACCGCGGGGCGGGAAAGACTTCTCTAATCGAGGCCTTGCTGTTCACTTCGGGGGCAAAGAACCGCTTGGGCTCGGTCACCGACGGCACCACGACGACCGACCACGACGAGGACGAGATCAAGCGACAGATGACCATCGCTTCGGCTCTCGCTCACGCCGATTGGGCCGGCCACAAGGTCAACCTGATCGACACTCCCGGAGAGGCGTCGTTCATCAATGAGTCGCTCGCAAGCCTCCAGGTGGTCGAGACCGCGCTTGTCGTGGTCAACGCGGTCACCAAGGTCGAAGTGCAGACCGAGCGGCTTTGGAAGCGCGCCAAGGAGGGCGGCGTTTCGCGCGTCATCGCCATCAACATGATGGACCGCGAGCGTGCGTACTTCGGTGAGGCCCTTTCGGCGGTTCAGACCCGCTTTGGCGACGAAGTCATCGCCCTCGGCCTGCCCGTTGGCGAAGAGGCTGGTTTCCACGGGGTCGTCGACATTCTCAACATGAAGGCCTACACATACGCAGGCGGCGCCGCGAAGGCCACTGAAGGCCCCATCCCCGCCGACCTGCAGGATGCAGCCGACGAAGCGCGCGAGAAGCTGGTCGACCGCGTGGCTGAGGCCGATGACGCGCTGCTCGAGAAGTACCTCGAAGGCAACGAGCTCACGGCAGACGAGATCAAATCGGCGCTGAAGGCGGCCATCGCCGCGGGCGTTATCGCACCCGCCCTGCCGGTGTGCGCGACCAAGAACATCGGTCTCGACAGGGTGCTCGACCTCCTGCTCGCGGCCCCATCGCCGCTCGACCGGGGCGAGAAGACCGCGCTCAGCGGCACCGACGGCACCGAAGAGGTCAAGCTTGCCACCGACGCGAAGGGTGCGACGGCCCTCTTCGTGTTCAAGACCATCTACGATCAGTTCTCGGGCCGCGTGAATCTCGTGCGCATCGTCTCCGGGAGGATCGCCACCGATTCGCAGCTCCTCAACAGCCGCACCGGAGAGAAAGAGCGTACCGGCAACATCCTGCTCATGCAGGGCAAGGAGACCAAGGCCCTCGAAGAGGCTGGTGCGGGAGATATCGTTGCTCTCGCCAAGCTCAAAGAGACCGGCACCGGTGATACGTTGTGCGATCCTGCGAAGGCCGTGCACTTCGCGCGCTACGAATTCCCACCAGCGGCCATCTCGTTCGCCATCACGCCCAAGACCCGTGGTGAAGAGGAGAAGGTCAGTAACGGCCTGCGCCGTCTGGGCGAGGAAGACCCGGCGATGGAGTTGCGCTTCGACCCGCAGACCAAGGAGATGATCATCTCGGGCACCAGCCAGGTGCACGTCGAAGTCATCCTCGACAAACTCAAGAGGCGCTTCGGTGTCGAGGTCGAACTGCATCCGCCGCAGGTACCCTATCGCGAGACCATCCGCAAGAAGGCCAGCGCCCAGGGCCGGCACAAGAAGCAGACCGGTGGCCGCGGGCAGTTCGGCGACTGCTGGATCGAAGTGGAGCCGCTGCCTCGAGGCGAGGGCTATCAGTTCGAGGACGCGATTTTCGGTGGGTCCATCCCGAGGAACTTCATCCCCGCGGTGGAGAAGGGAATCGTCGAGGCGATGGAGCACGGGGTCATCGCCGGGTATCCGGTGGTGGACGTGAAGGTGAAGCTCTACGATGGTTCGTATCACACGGTGGATTCGTCCGAGCTCGCGTTCAAGCTGGCCGGCGGCCTGGCGTGGAACAAGGCCATGACCGAGGCCATGCCGGTGCTGCTCGAGCCTGTGGTCAACGTAGAGGTGACCGCCCCCGAGGAGAACATGGGCGACGTCATGGGCGACCTGTCCAGCCGCCGCGGCCGGCCGCAAGGCAGCGAGACCGT
>JAKAHF010000214.1 GCA_021815245.1 Actinomycetes bacterium | reverse complement strand
AGGAGGCCCGCCGCCTGATGCTGGCGAAGATGATGGACGCGGGCATCGCGAGCCGCAACGTGGGCTACGCCAGCGCCTCGCAGTTCAGCCGCGAGTACGGCCGCTACTTCGGCGCCCCCCCCGCGAAGGACGTCAACCGGCTACGCGGGCAGGTTGGAGGCGCGGCGGTCGAGTAGAGCGATACCTACGAGCGGTAGGGGAAAAGGACCGATGTCGGGCAGACCAGGGCGCAACCTCCCCAACCTAACCGGCACCCATGCCCTGGTAACAAGGTAAGATGATGATAACGCTACCGATCCGGCACCGATTCGATTCGGTACCGATTCGATGGTGGACACCGGGTACCGACGCCGACACCCCCAACGCGAATCCGCACCACGATCCTCCACCACATTCATCAGATCGCCATACACGCTGCCGATGGGTTGCTTCTGTGGTAGCGTGATTGCCATATGGCCGAGAAGACATCAATCCAGTGGACCGACTCGACCTGGAATCCAGTTCGCGGATGCACAAAGATCAGTGCCGGGTGCACGTACTGCTACGCGGAGGCGTTCGCCGAGCGATGGCGTGGGATCAAAGGCCACCCGTACGAGCAGGGTTTCGACCTTCGTCTTATACCGGGGAAACTGGAGGAACCCCTTCGGTGGCAGCGCTCTCGGAGGATATTTGTCAACTCCATGAGCGATCTCTACCACGAAAGGGTGCCCCTGGAGTTCATCCGCAGCGTCTTCGACACGATGCAACGTGCGCACTGGCACTCATTTCAGATCCTTACGAAGCGCTCCAGGCGGCTGGTGGAGCTGGCGCCACTGCTGCGCTGGCCGGCCAACGTTTGGCAGGGGGTTACGATCGAAAGTGCGGCGTACGTGAACCGAATCGACGACCTCCTCCAAGTGCCCGCGGCAGTCCGGTTTCTCTCGCTCGAACCGTTGCTGACGCCGATACCAGCGCTACAGCTCCAGGGCATCGACTGGGTGATCGTCGGCGGCGAAAGCGGCACGCGACACCGGCCGATGCAAGCGGAGTGGGCGCGAGACATCCGGGATCAGTGTCACGATGCCGGCGTGCCGTTCTTCTTCAAGCAATGGGGCGGTCACTCGCCAAAAAGGAATGGTAGGCTCCTCGACGGGCGGCTTTGGAATGGGATGCCGAAACCTGTTGGACCTTTGGGACAACCGGCTACCGCCGCGTCGGGAACGTGATCAAGGTCTTCTCGCCATAGCACCCCTGGCGCGCTCGTGGCGGGCGGTCAACCGAAATCAACTTGTCTTTCTCGAGCGCAGCTAACACCTCCGTGTAGTTCTTCTTGAGGTACGGCCGATCTGGCGAGTGTTCCTCGTATAGCTGCGGCAGAGTGATCACGCGCCCGGCGTAGTCCTCAAGCAGCACTTCTCGGAGGTCATCGAGTGGCCGACTGAAATCAAGACGGCCCAGCTGTTGATGCGTCGGAGACGGAACGTAGGTAAAGGTCGGGACACCTTGGCACAGGTTCGAGCTATGGCTGGCCATGATGGTCTTCATCACGTCGTAACCCTTGAAGGCCTTGCTGACGAAGATAAGATAGTGACTCGTGCGCTCGCCGTCTTCTCGCTTGAAGCAGAAAGGCAAGACAAAGCGGTCGCCGTGGGTTCGCAGCGCGCGCTTCAGGGCACCTAGGATAACCGGCTCTCGTTCCTCTGGCCGTAGGCCATTAAGCGTCCGGCAGAGACCGACAAGTGCGTCGGCACCAAACAGGGCGGCCATGTGTTTCTCGACAGACGGGTTTGCAAGCCCAGCGTTGATGCGGTTGTAGTTGAAGAAGAAGATGCAGTCAGAACCCCAGTCCTTCAGAAAACCGTTGACGAGGCCCAGGGAAAGACCCTTGTAGCCCCAAGGGTCGATGAACGCCAGCATCGGTATCGTATGGGTGTCTTGAAGATCCTTTGCAATCTCGGGACCGACCTCCTCGTTCCAGATCTCGGGTTGATGCCTCAACTTCGCAATTCTTGGGAGGGTTTGAATGGCCGCCTGCAGTTCCTGGACGTGATCCTCGTCTTTGTCGTTGAAGATGGTGACGAGCCGCTGCGAAAAAATGGGATCGTCTATCGCGGTCTTGAGAACCCGAAGTGGTGTTGACATCGCCCCACTGGCGTACCGTCCTGGCCCGGCAAAGAGGTCGACGTAGCCGATTCGACCACCTTCAGAACGGGGATCGCGGTCGAGGCTGGCGCTAATGATGCGCGCCCAGGCGAAGAAGTAGTTCGCGACGATCTCGCTCTTGACCTTTGACTGGCCGCGTGTCTCCTCAAAGAAATCCTCGGTTGCCACAAGACTCACTCAAGCGCGATCACCTAATCGCGACCTTCCTCAGTCGCCCACCTTACATCACGTTCGCCTTATCAGGAATCGGTTGGTCACCATAGCCTGCCAACACCGGAGAGATTGCAGATGGTAACTCGGCAGGTGAGCAAGGCGTAGATCGCTATCTGGTATTGCCGCCTCACTTTCTCACCGTCGCTTCGACCAGCCCATGCGCCACCGGGTGGCGGTCCTGATCTAGACCCATCGGTACCTGATGACCACCTCACCATCAGGACCTCTTCAACCTCCGACGCTCAAGCCCGAACGACCCTGTGACTGCGGTGCCGAGTTGCTGCGTGTGGTCCGGAAGACCGTGGCGACCGTTGGGTTGGCGCCGGCGAGCCGCGGAAGGGCGAGCTGCTGCCGAAGGCGCCAGCGCCGGCTATATTGGTTGGCTGGGCCCGGCCCCGCACCGGATCATGGGTCGAGAGGCGGCGATTGGGATGAAACGGGCGGGCGTGAATCGGTGTCAAGCGCGTGCAGGTTCGCGGGCACGCCAGGGGACAGCGCTTCACCCACGTTGGTTGCCATCTAGCGATGACCCGGCAGGAGCCGGGGCTGGCAACTTGCCGAGAAAGCTGAGATAGCCATACCTGATACCGATACGGCTACAATTGGTCTGCAATTGCCAAGCTGGGGGTCTCAGGCATGGGGATCTTCGACATCTTTCGAACAAAGTCACCTGCAGTGCAGCCGGCGACGGGCTCTCCACCACGTCGCACTGAACGAAACCCTTTGGTTACGTGGTTTTCAGAAGAACTCGTCGATATTCCGTCCCTGGGGTTCATGGGCCAGGCTTCTCGCTCCCCAGATGGGGCCTACCTTCTCGCGTGGTCAGATGCCGACCCGTCCCAATCTGTCAGCGGTTACCGGACGCAGGGACCTGGCCGTTTCGTCCTGATCAAGGGAAATGACGTCCTGGTCCAAGGCGAAATTGAGCGACCAAATGACGGCAAGGTCGCCAACACAGGCGTCTTTATCCTCAACGACTGGCTGCTAGGTGACGGCCTCAAAGGCGTCTTCTGCGCCTTCAAACCGACGGGGGAACAGATCTTGCGGCATTGCTTTGAGGCCAACCTCGATACGAACGGCCTCTCTGATAGCGGTGAATTCGCCGTTTGCCAGACCTGCAGCAGCCCGACGGCCGACGGCGACAAGCTCAGCTTGTTCGACCTGCGCTCCGCTTCGCTTGTCTGGCAGATCGAGCCGCCGACTGGCCGGGCGAGCGCCTATCACTTTGACGTTGACCGCGGGTTGCTCCGCCTCGAGTGCCGTGACCTTGGCGTCTTCAACTACTCATTCGACGGAACGTTCCTCGACACGACCCGGTGGGAAGAAACGCAAATCGCGAAGGGGCAGGGCTATTTCGTCCTCCAAATCGCACGCCGCAAGTTTGAGGAGCACGACGGTCCGCTTGACCTTCAGGCCGCAGCGGAGCTAAGGCGCATTCTCGACACGGCCGAGAGCCGCCTTGGAGACCACCCTGGCTTCCGCGCCATGGTCCAGCGAACAAGAGGCGAGATCGACGAGCGTCTCGGCGACAAGCAGGCAGCGATCAGACACTACGAAGCGGCTCTCGGACTAGACCCGAAAGTTGGTGTGAAGAGGAAGCTGGCGGCATTGACCGGTACACCCCTCCACAAAGCACCCGTTCACTCTGATCAGGCCCCGCGTGAGATCACGCGGCTGTCAGACGCGGCGGTCGCGATTGAGGTTGAGCGCACGCCTGTGCTCCAAGAAGTCGCTGCACAGCCTGACGGCGTCGACTTGGGGTCGTTCATCGCGGTTGATGTCGAGACGGCCAACCCCGATATCTCCAGCATCTGCCAGGTGGGAATGGCCGTGTTCACCAACGGCGACCAAATCTCAAGCTGGCAAACCCTGGTGAATCCGGAGGACTATTTCGACCCGTGGAACGTAGCGATCCACGGCATCAACCAGGCGATGGTGGCCACCGCTCCGAACTTCGCGGCCGTCTTTCACGAGATTGCTCAGCGCCTCTCGGGCAAGATCGTGGTCTGCCACACACCTTTTGACCGGTCAGCCTTTGATAGGGCCATCGAGAAGAACGGCCTGTTCAAGCTCAACTGTTCCTGGCTCGACAGCGCGAAGGTGGTCCGGCGCACCTGGCCGGAGTACTCTCAGTCCGGCTTCGCCTTGGCGAAGGTCACCAAGGCGCTCGGCATTGCGTTCCAGCACCACGTTGCCGCCGAAGATGCCAGGGCGGCAGGCGAGCTGGTAGTCCGAGCTATCAAGAAGACCGGCCTTTCGCTAGATGACTGGCTCAAACAGGTCCAACAGCCCGTCACCGAGGCCAGAATTGCCCAACGTGGCAACCCCAGCGGGCCGCTCGCAGGTGAGGTCGTAGTGTTCACCGGTACGCTTTCCCGTCCCCGCGCCGAAGCCGCTGAACTCGCAGCCCGGGTGGGCTGCTCGGTCGCCGACGGGGTGACGAGCGAGACGACCATTCTCGTCGTCGGTGACCAGAATCTGGATCGCTTAGCAGGCCACGAGAAGAGCTTGAAGCAGCGGAAGGCAGAGCACCTCATCGAACAAGGTCACGAGATCCGAATCATTGGCGAATTGGACTTTTGCAGAATCGTCTTTGCGCACGGTGAGCCCGCCAATGAGAACTGAGTGTCTGCGCCCGTACCTACGCCGCCCAACGCGCCTGGCGTAGCTCCAGCCGCATGATCCGGCGCAGATCGCGCTCGCCAAATGGTACCGGGCAGTTTCAAAATCGGTACCTGATTGTACTTATGCGCCTCCCTGACACCCGAGTGCCAGGCGACCGAGAGTTGTGTCGAATCGAACGATACGAATCGGCAATCCGCAAACGCGGGGAGCCTGACCGGTGACGCCCCTTGCTCACGCCTCTCCTGGGGCCGTAACCTCGCGCGAGCGACAGGGTCGTCGGTTGACGTTGGCCCCTGCCCTGGGAGGTACAGCCGTGGTGGACTGGAACTCGCTCGATCA
>JAKAHF010000213.1 GCA_021815245.1 Actinomycetes bacterium | reverse complement strand
GTTCTTGGCCGAGGGAGCCGCCATCGCCGCCCGCAGCAGCTGAGTCACAACCTGCTCCGACACGGGTTGATCGGTGTACTGACGGATGCTCCGCCGGGTCATGATGGGATCCATGCTCGCTCCAGTCTCCAACCTCGACACGAATCTTCGCCGCGAAGCCCGAACCGCCGAGATGCTCACCCGCCTCCGAGTTCGTCGTCGACCCCGACCGACTTCTCGTCAGCTCCTTCACCCTCCGTGATGCGTTCCACGGCTGAGATCAGCTCGCTGCGCATCTCGCCGTCAGAGAGGCGCTGTCCCCAGATCTCCCACTCGGTCACCGGTCCACCACGCTTCAGTTGCACAGTCGGCAGCTCTTCCCAGCGGGTGACGCGATACAGACGCCCCTGGTGTTGCACCACCTCTCCGACCTTCCAGCCAACAGCCCGAAAGGGAGGCTGAAACGTGCGAAACAGCGGCACTTCCTTCTTGCGGAACCAGCGCACTCAGTCTCCCTCCTCGCATCTCCATCTTCCTGGCCGGCCGTCCGATGGCCGATTCGAGTCGCCACCCCCTCGAGACAAGCGGAGGATAACCCACATCGGCTATCATGCCCATATGCCTGAGGACTCGTTTCACGATCCCCTCAACCTCCAGGAGTCGCGCAAGGAACGCAGGGCGCGCCTCGTGCGAAGACGCCGACGCACCGCCGTCGGCCTTCTTGTCGCCCTGATCGTGCTCGCCGCGGGGGGCTCAACGGCCTACCTCCTCATGACGAAGGGAGATGACGAGCCTGCCGCCGGCACCAGCTCCACACTTGCGGGCGGCGTCACTTCGACCCTCGACGGAAGCGGAGCGATCTCCACAGGCTCCACCGGCTCGACGCCTCAGGCCAATCTCGCGCCTCAGCCACTCGACATATCCGCCGACCCTGAGGTAGCCAACCTCAACATCACCCTGCAGGACGGCACGAGCCTGTCGGGCAAGACCCCCTTCTCCCAGAGTGTCCCGGGAGGCGCTATCAGCGTCGAGCTGACCAAGAAGGGCTACAACCCCGCGACAAGGACTCTGACGCTCGACCAACCTTCGAGCCTCAAGCTCTGGCTTGACCGTTCGGGCCAGCTAGTCGAAAGCACCATGCGTTTCAAGTGCGGCCGCGGCCCGCAGCAGCTCGCCTTCTCCCCCGATGGCCGTGAGCTTTGGGTCGCGCTCATCGAGGGCGGCGGACTCGAGGTGTACAGCCCGATCACGGGCGCCAAGACCGGCGAAGTCGATCTCGACGGCAAGGGCGCCGCCGACCTCGTCTTCACGAAAGACGGTCAGACGGTGTACGCGGTGAACATGAGGACCGACACGGTGTACGAGATCGACAGGGTGTCGCGGACGGTCAAACGCCGCTTCGAGACCGGGGGCGATTCGCCCAAGTGCCTCGTGCTCTCCCCCGACGAGAGCACCCTCTGGACGACCAACTGGGCCAGTGACGACGTGTCTGAGATCGACCTGGACACCGGCGCCTTGGTGCGCCGCATGCCCACGGTGAAGACCCCCCGTGGTCTCTACTGCACGTCCGACGGCCTCCGCCTCTACGTGGCAGGCTACGCCGCCGGTGAGTTGCAGCGCATCGATCTCTCCACTGGCGAGGGCACTCTCGTGTTCAGAAGCGGAGGATCGCTCTGGGCGCTCGCCGGTGACGACACCCAGGGACTGCTCTATGCCGACGACAACGCGCTCGGGGTCGTGTTCGTTACCGACCTCGCCACCGAAACCACCGATAGATTGACCGCCACCGACAGCCGTCCCAACACGCTGCGGGTGTTCCCGGGCGGCAAGGTGCTCTGCGTCTCGAACCGCGGCAAGGAGGATGCGACGAACAGTGCGCATGAGGGTCCTGAATGGGGTTCCGTGCTGCTCGTCGATACCAGCACCCAAGCCGTACTCGACGCCATCGTCGGAGGCAACCAGTGTACGGCTCTCTGCGTGTCTTCGGATGGCTCTCTGCTTGCCTTCAGCGACTTCTTCGACGACCGCGTCCGCGTCTACCGGGTGCCATCCTATGACACTCTGGCCGCCGGCAACGGTGGACGCGCGGTCAACCGCTTCGCGGACGTGAAGAAGGAGTAGATCGTCCCCCGCCCAGCCGCACCACGATGGTGCGACTCAACCCCGCCGCCAGTTCGCTCTACTCCACCCGGTAGCCGCGGTTGTAGAGGAGGCTTCGCACTGTCTGGTAGGGTGCCTCGGAGGGCGATATCTTCATCGAATCGGCCGCGATGATGACCATAGCCGCCGCGGCGCCCATGTTCGCGCGGGTCAACTCCATGCGCACAGCCGAGGAGTACGTCTGATAATCGGTGGAAACGGCGGTCGAGACGAGCAGGTTCGGATGGCCGGCGGCCAGGAGGCTGCCCATCGGCAGACGCACGTAGCGCGTGGTCTCGACATGATTGGGACTGAAGCTGTCGTGCCTGTCGTACTGGCAGTAGCAGCCCATCGCGACCGACTCACGCACCACACCGGTGACGAGGTCGGAGACGGTATAGGTGTCCTGACCCACGACGCGCGGGCCTTCGCGCACATACAGCTTCTGGGGGATCGTCGCGATTCCGACCTGCGGATACCCGTGTTCCTGGAGGTACCGCACGCGGTTGATGGACCACTCGAGCACCCGTTTGCGGATCTCTCCCCGCTTGTCGGGCTCGAAGACCCACTGGAAAGCGAGACCGATGTCGGGCCAGTCGCTCCACGTCTCGTTGAGCTCGCGCTTGTTGTTCGGCAGCACCGCTATCTTCATGCTCCAACTGTTCGAGAACGCAGCAACGTGTTTCCAAGCGAACGATGTGTTGGCATAGGTACTCGGATTGTAGTTGGGATGCACGAAGTTGCTGATGCGTGGCGCCTTGCCCCAGGAGTACACCTGCAATGTCAACAGCGCCGAGAAGCGCTGAGGCGCCGTCACATAGTTGTTTGCCGAACTGGGATACGCGGGCTTGTGTCCGCCGAGATCGTTGTACACGGTCTCGTCGCGCCCGATGCGATAGTCGGCTCCCAGCATTCGTGCGAGGTCGCCCTCGACGCTGGCGTCGATGAAGTACTTCGTGTTCAGCCGTACAGCGCCGGAGCCCTCGGTCTGCAGATCGACATAGCGCTTGTCGCCCTGGTCGCTCGCGCCGAGCAACTTCGCCGAGTAGAACAACACGTTGGCTGCATTCGTGCCGGAGATGAACGTCTTCATGACAGTGGCGGCCACTTCGGGTTCGTAGACGAACCGGCCGCTGGCGGTGAAGGCCCTCTTGCCCATGAGCCCGTAGTAGCGCACGACCATCTGCCGCCACTCCGAATAGAAGCCGCCGACGACATTCTCGGCGTCGCGGGCATCCTCCACGGAGAGCCCCTGCATGAGAGGCGATTCGAGCAAGTTGCCCGGCGAGACGAGGGCTACACGCAATCCGGGCGCTCCGACGGCCAGCTCATGCGCCGCCGCAAGCCCCGACGTCTGCGTGCCATACACCACCACGTCGACGTTGACCTCGGTGATCGGGTTCTTCACGGTCGTGCTCGTCGTCGACAGGGTCGTCGATGTGGACCCCGTGGTCGTGTCCACCGTCGTGGTGACACCTCCGGTGGTGGTCTCACCTCCGGTGGTGGTCTCACCTTCGGTGGTGGTCTCACCTCCGGTGGTGGTCTCACCTTCGGTGGTGGTCGTCGTGGTCTCGGTGATCTCGGTGCCGACGGTATCCTCGGAGAATCCTTGAGCCAGAGCCTGGTTGTCGGCCGATCTCGGCGCGAACGTCACCAGGCACAAAAAGAGCGCTGCGCCGATGAGAATCCCCACCCGCAGCATCCAGCCGCCACGACCCTTCGGCACTTCGATGAACCTAGATGCGACCTTCTTCACGCAGCCTCCTGGCGTCGCTCAACACAGTGGCCGCGTGTCCTCGGGCGCCCACCCGCTGATAGGCTAGCAGAATGGTCCCGGAGCTGTCGACCAAGAAGGTGTCGCGCTCGTGGGTGCTCGTCATGTCACCCTTCAGCGTGCCGAACGCCGACCCGATGCCCCTGTCTTCGTCGCTTAGCAGCGGAAAACGCAGATCGTACTTGTCTCTGAACCTGCCCAACTTGGTGACAGTATCGACCGAAGTGCCGACCACCTTGACACCGAGGGTTTCGAAATCGGGCAGCAATTGGTTGAACTCAACCGCTTCCTGCGTTCAGCCGGGAGTCATAGCCCGAGGAAAGAAGTAGAGCACCGCCGGCCCCTCTTTCAGGAGTTGCGAGAAGTCCATCTCGCCTTCGGTGCCTGTCGCGGTGAACACCGGCGCCTTGTCGCCTACGGCCAGCATGTCGGTCCTCCTTGCAGCCTGCAGGGTCGTGTCCTTGGCAACGCGTCCGGGTCAGCCCCCATGGCCCGGAGGGGTCGCGATCGGTCCGAACATCTGCTCGTACTTCTGGATGTTCTCGTCGATAGCCTTGGCGATCTGTTTCATGTGCGCGGGGCTGGTGATCACCCTCGATACCACCTGGCCGTTGCCGGCGGTCATGAGCACGAAGTCGAGAATGAACTCCTGACCCGAGTGTTGGATGACCATGCTGTTGGCGTATACCCCCGCGCTCACGCTCTCGGGCATGCGCAGCTTCAGCTCGGAATGCTTCTGACCGTTGCCGCTCGGGGGCTGGCCGGGCTGACCAGGCTGGATCGCCATCATATCCTCCTCACAGGCGGGTCACCATCAGCGCGTGCCTGCCATCAGTTCGGTGAACTGTCTGAATAAGTATTGGCTGTCGTGCGGTCCGGGACCTGCTTCTGGATGGTATTGCACCGAGTACGCGGCCAATTCGAGAAGACGCAGACCTTCCACGGTGCCGTCGTTGAGGTTGAGGTGGGTTATCTGCGCGGGGCCGAAATCAGTATCGAGGGCCATCTCCTCGGCCCGCAGGCTGGCCACTCCTCCCTCTCCCACCACCGAGCCCCGTTCGAGCGCCCCGCGCACGACGGCGGGAGGCTCGACCGCGAAGCCGTGGTTCTGACTCGTGATCTCAACCCGTCCGGTGAGATAGTTGCGCACCGGGTGATTGGCTCCCCGGTGGCCGAACTTGAGCTTGTAGGTCGAGAGCCCCAGGGCCAAGGCCAGCAGCTGGTGCCCCAAGCAGATGCCGAAGACGGGCACCCTGCCGAGCAGGTCGCGAATCGTCTGCACGGCGTACCCAACGGCAGCGGGGTCGCCGGGCCCGTTGGAGAGGAACACACCATCGGGATTGAGAGCAAGCGCCTGCTCGGCGGTGAAGTGAGCGGGAACGACGGTGACATCGCAGCCCACATTGACCAGGTTGCGGAGGATGCTGCGT
>JAKAHF010000212.1 GCA_021815245.1 Actinomycetes bacterium | reverse complement strand
GCAGCATCCAGCCATATCGGGCCTGGCAGAAGACGGTCAGCCCGGCGGCGAAGACGATGATCGCCGGGTACATGACCGAGTTCTCTCCCCGCAGGTCGAATCGTCTGCCCACAGAGGGCCGGGCCAAGAAGACGACGAAGGCATACACGATGAAGAAGACACTGGCCACTCCGGCCATGCCGATCTCCTCGGCGTAGAGGGCCAGGAACGCGACCACGCTTGCGTAGCAGAGGTAGATGACCATGATCACCAGGGCGATCGGCACGGCCTTGGGCTCGACGAAACTGCGGAGCTTGAAGCCCTTCGACTCCTTGATCTGCCCCTCTGTCAGCTGCACGTTGCCCACCGAGAGAAAGGGGAAGATGAGCAGGCCGAGCCCGGTCGTGGCCGCCGCGGCGATGATCACGGCCTGGAAGTCGCTGTGTTGGATCACCAGCAGACCGATGAACGGTCCCAAAGCGTTCGCAAGGATCTGACTGAGCGCGAAGTAGCCGATGCCCTCACCGTAGCGCTCCTTCGGCACGACGCCCGTGATGATCGTGCCGGTGGCGACGTGAGCGGCGGCGAACACCGCACCATGCACGAAGCGGATCGCCACGAGGGTCGCCGCGCTATCGGCAACGAAGTACGTGAGGGTGAGGGCCAGACTGAGAACCAGTCCGGCGAAGAGCATGCGTTTCTGGCCCACCCGGTGGATCCATTTGCCACAGAGAGGGCGCGTGAACACGGCGCCGAGGATGAAGATGCCTGCCGCGAACCCACCCAGAGCTGTGGAGGCGCCGAACTCGTCCTTCGCATGCTTCGCGATGACCGACACTAGCACCAGGAAGTTCATGGCCACCAGGAAGTTCTCGAACGTTATGACGAGAAAGTCCTTGGTCCATAGTCGCTGCGGGGTCACGGGCCGGGCTTCTCCCTTGTCGTGGTGGCCGGTGAGATTGTATCCGTCTGGCAGAATAGTATGGTTGCGTACGTTCGGAAAAGCGGCGGCCCGGCCCGAACCGAGAGCGTGCCGCGGAATGGAGAGCTGGTGACGCAGCTGGAGACGATGCACAACGACGCGGCCGATCTCGAGCGATTCCTTCGGCTGCAGACCTATCCCTTGGCGATCAAGCTACTGCGAGCCGAAGCGGAGATCCCGGCAGACGCGATCCGTCCCAAGCGAGACCAGGGCCACCAGTACAACCTCTGCCAGACCTTCGCGCTTTCGCGCAGGAACGGGAGCACCATCGCGATGCTCAAAGAGGACATGTATTGCTTCGAGCCGGTGATCGGCTATGGCATGGGCGTGCCGCCGCAGGAGTTCCTCGACGGCGAGAACCGTTTTCCGGGCGATGTCGAGACCCGGGAGGCGGGCAGGCGCTACGCAGAGCAGTTCCCGCGGCTGGAGGCCGGAGAGTACGTCGGCGTGCTTTCTGCCCCGCTGGGCATCGCGGACTTCCTGCCCGACGCCGTCACCATCTACTGCGACTCGTCGCAGCTGGTGGTCCTGCTCATGGCCCGCGAGTACAAGACGGGTGGCAATTTGCCGACGGCCCTCTCAGGCCACGCCGCCTGCGTGTATGGAGTGATCCCGGCTTTGCAGTCGGGCGCCTATCAGGTGGCGGTGCCGTGTCGCGGGGACCACATCACCGCCATGGCGGCCGACGACGAGATGATCTTCACGATCGCTTGGCAGAAGTTCGACGAGTTCATGACCGGTCTGCGTACCATCGTGGGCGGCGAAAACAAGCTGACCCGCCTCCCGATGATCCACGACATGAGGCCAGGAGCGGTGCAGCCCCCGATCTACGCGAAAATGGCCGGGCTCATGGGCATGGACGTCGGCGGCGAGGGGTGACGATGCCGAACCACACGACGCTCGACCCCCGCGGGTTGGCCGCGCTGCGCGATCTAGGGAGCGACTACCCCGTTGTTGCCGTGAAGTTCTCCACAGTCGAGCCTGCCGGTCTGCCCAAGCTCACCAAGCGCGTCGCGCTTTGCGAGATGCTGAGAGAAGCCCAACAGGCAGGTGCCTTCTACGCCTCGCGTGACGAGCAGGGTTGCGCGGCCGGTTCGTACGTGCTGGGCCAGATCGATCACGACCCGCTCATGGAGAGCGGCCGCATCGGGCCGCTCATCGGCGTCTACGGCAGCGAGGCGGCCAACCGGCACGTCTATGAAGACATGGTGCGTCTGCCCGTGGGTGCGGCGCCCTTCACGCTCTTCGCTCGCTTGGACGACCTGACCTTCGAGCCCGATCTGCTCATCGTCACCGCGAGACCTCATCAGGCCGAGGTGATCATGCGCGCGCACGGCTACAACACCGGCGCGCCCTGGCAGGCGAGAGGCACCTCGGTCATCGGCTGCGCAAGCATGTACTCTTGGCCGCACGCGACCGGCCGAATGAACGTGCTGATATCGGGCCTGCACCACGGCATGCGGGCGCGGCAACTGTTCCCGGAGGGGCTGCTCTTCGTGGCCATCCCGGCGGCGCTGTTCGCCGAGATCCTTGGGAATCTCGCTACCATGGCCGCGAAGAACCAGATCGACCTACCCCAGTACCATTGGGGCAAAGAGGCTCACGAGAGCTACATGAAGGGGATCGCCCAGTCGCTGGCCCAGCAGCACGACACGTGATCCCCGAGCGCGACAGTGAAGGAGTGTCTGTATGAGCGATCCCGCCCTCGGATTCGTCGGCCTCGGCGTGATGGGTCTGCCGATGGTCGCCAACTTGGCGCGTGCCGGCTTCCCCGTCACCGTCTACGACAAGAACCCGGCTGCCGCTGAAAGGGCGGCGAATACGATCGCCGGAGTCGAGCGGGCCGAGTCGCCCGCTGGTGTGGCCCGCGCCTCGAGCATCGTCGTCACCATGCTTCCCTCGGGCAACGAGGTGCAAGAGGTGACGCTCGGCGAGAACGGCCTGATCGAGGGCTTCGGCGAGGGCTCCTTGCTGCTCGACACCTCGTCTTCGCAACCCTGGCTCACCCTACAGACCGCAGAGGCTCTGGCCGCTCGCGGCGTGGATATGGTCGACGCTCCTGTCTCGGGCGCCGAGATCGGAGCCCAGACGGGGCAGCTCGTGTTCATGGTGGGGGCCGACGACGATACGCTCACGCGGGTGCGGCCCGTGCTCGAGGCTATGGGCACGCAGGTGTTCCACCTCGGTGGACTCTCTGCCGGTCATACCATGAAATGTCTCAACAACATGATCACGGCCATGACCTTCCTTGCCACGGCCGAGGGGCTCGCCATCGGCACCAAGTGCGGTCTCGACCCAGATACCATGGTCGACGTGTTGAACACCTCGACCGGCGGGTCGTGGATCAGCCAGACTCAGATCAAGCAGCGCATCACCAGCCGCACGTTCGATGACGCCTTCAAACTCGACCTCATGCTCAAAGACATCGGCATCGCCATGCAGATGGCAGGCGACAACTCGGTGCCTGTGCCTTTCAGCGGCGCGGGGCAGCAGCTCTGGCGGGCGGCGGCTCTGCATGCCGGGCCCGGCGGTAGCATCAGCGAACTGGCCCGCTGGGTGGAACACATTACCGGTGTGACCATCGCTCGGCCATAGCCTGGGACGGCTTCGGCGCGTCGCACGGTTGACGGCTTGCGGCGCGAAGTGATAAACACAACTAAACTAAATAGTGTCGCCACGGCGGTTGCCGCCTCCGCGGGCAGGGCAAACGAGTTTGTAGAGGTCTGCAGATGAGAATCACGCAAGTGGAGTGCATCCCGGTATCGATCCCATTCGCAAAGCCCATGATCATGTCCGGGGGCGCGGTCACCAAATCCGATGCGGTTGTCCTCAAGATCCACACCGACGAGGGCATCACCGGCGTCGCTGAGACGGGCGACACGTCGCTTTGGTACATGGGCGAGAGTCAAGACTCCATCATGTACAACCTCACCACCATCTTCGCGCCTCACATCCTCGTGGGCGAAGACCCGTTCAACATCGAGACCATCGTGGCCAAGATGGACAAGGCCACCCGGGCCAACAACCATTCGAAGGCCCTGGTCGACTACGCCCTGCACGACCTCATGGGCAAAGCGTTGGGCGTGCCTGTGTACAAGCTGATGGGCGGGCTCTCGAATCCAAAGATCGCCTTGGCCTTCGTCATGTCATCGGGCACTGCCGAGGCCGTAGAAGCCGAGGGGCGGGCGCTGGTGGAGGCCGGCTTCGAGGCTCTCAAGCTCAAGGTAGGCGCGCGCACCCCCGACGAGGACATCGAGATGGTCGGCGCCCTGCGGGCGGCCGTGGGTAGCAAGGTCAAGGTCATGATCGACGCCAACGGCGGCTGGATGTATCACCAGGCTCTGTACGTTCTGCAGCGTGTGGCCAAGTACGACATCTTCGTGGCCGAACAGCCGGTGCCGTGGTGGGATATCGACGGACTTGCCCGTTTGCGGCGCAAGGTCGACGTGCCGATCTTCCCCGACGAGTCGGCCGCGGAACTTGGTCATGTGCTGCAGGTCATCGAGCGGGAAGCCGCCGATGGACTGTTCCTGAAAGTGCCCAAGGCCGGCGGCATCTTGAAGTCGCGGCGCTGGGTCTCGGTCGCGCAGGCAGCTAACCTCCCGGTCATGTGCGGATGCATGATCAACACCGGCCTCGGCGCCGCGGTTGAGGCGGCCTTCTTGGGCGCGACCGCTTGGATGGGCAAGATCGAGCAGGAGTCCATCGGTCCGCTGAACCTGCACAACCGGTACGACACCGTGAGCGCGCCGCTCGAAAACGATCTCGCCGTGATCCCCGTGCGCTATGAGAAGGGCTTCCTGTATCCGCCCGATGGACCGGGTCTTGGCGTGGAGCTGGACGAGGAGGCTCTGAAGAGGCTCGCGGCTCCGGGCAAGCCCCCGGTGGTCATCACCGCCTAGAAGCGGAATATCGCCAGCCGACCCCTACTACCCGGCGTCGCTGTCATCATCGGCGCCGGGTCCCACGTCTGTATCGACGTCGTAGCCGGCGCACTCCTCATCGTCTTGCGCTGGGGTAGTGCCGACCACCTGCTGCAGCGCCGCGTTGGCGGTCATGAGGATGCGTTGCCAATCGCGAAGGGTGTCGACGCCCATGGTCCGTTCCAAACAGGCGAAGGTGCGAAGCAAGGTCGTCTCGCTTGTCTCGAAGAGCTCGGCCACCTCGGGAGTCAGCCGGATGAGGATGGCCCTGCGATCTTTTCTCGACCGCGTCCGCTTGAGCATCTTCTTCTTCGCGAGCAGATCGACCATGACCGAAGCGGCCGCTGCCGTCACGCCCAGGGCTTCGGCCAGTTTCTTCAGCGTGACCCCGTCGGGCGAGGTTTCGCACAGCTGCCTGATGGTGATGACGGTGTTGCCCT
>JAKAHF010000211.1 GCA_021815245.1 Actinomycetes bacterium | reverse complement strand
GGGAGTTCTCGTTTTTCAGGGAGCCGAATCAGTCGAGATTGACGATCTCAGCCTCGAGCGAGGGACGCCCAAAGGCATCGCCGGCCTGCGCCCGAACGACCGACACCCGTGCGAGCGAGCGCGGCCGATTGAAGCGTCGAGGTCCGGCCGAACCCGGGTTGAGGTAGAGCACCCCCTGCCGCCGTTCCAGCAACGGCTGATGACTATGGCCGAAGATCACCACATCGATGAAGCCGCCCGCCTCAACCTGCCACCTCACGTGACCGACGGCGAATCGTGCACCGGCGAGCGTCGCCTCGGCGCGCACCGGCAAGGCGAGAGCCCAAGCGTCGTAGTCGCAGTTGCCCCGCACCGCCGTGACGGGAGCCATGGCCCGCAGTTCGGCCAGGACCTGGGGCGAGCCGATATCACCGGCATGGACGATGTGATCGACACCTGCGAGCGCAGCTCTGACCTCCGGGTACAAATGGCCATGGGTGTCTGAGAGCACGCCGACGATCAGAGTGTCTCGCGTCACCTCTGGGATATCGGGACGGGGCGCTGCATCCACGTACGGGCCCTCAGAAGAGGTCGTCATCGAGATCGTTGGCGGCCGGCAGGCAGCCGTGTTCATTGGTGTGGCGCGCCAGGAGCTCGCTCTCCCGCTGGGTGTAGAGTTCATCGAGTTCCACCACGAATGAGACGGCCCCGGCGCACGCCGGATCGCCCATAGCGTCCGAGAGCCCCTGCTTCAGATCGGCCGCTCCACGAATGGCCACGGTACGGCCCCCACTGTCGAAAAGCACGAAGACTCCCGCCTGCCCGGGGCAGACGTCGATGGCCCACTGTTCGAAGACCTGCCTGTGATCGCCGATAGGAGGCGGCAGCATCGGGGCAGCCAGGCCCCTCCTCTCCCTACGCCCGGCCAGCCAATCGCTCCCCTTGGATCCCGGAGCCGTGAAGGCCCCCGAGGGGCAGACCATGACGCATCGTCCACAGAAGGTGCAGCCGGAGGCCCGCAGCATGCCGTTCTTTGGCCGCGCGACCACCGCTGTCGCCCTCGCGGCCCCGTGGTCGCATGCGGTCAACTCGAGCGCGTCACCCGAGTCGGCGAACGTGGAGCACGCCTGCACGCACCTGCCGCAACCGATGCAGAGTCCCGCTTCCCAACGGATTCGCCCCTCGGTGACCGACTCCCGCGGCATCACGACCGCCCGCCTGGGCAACTCCACATCAGGATCCACCCACGCGACGAGCCGGCCCAGCTCGCACCGCCCCAGTTCCTCGCAGCAGCGTGCCTCGGCGGGGTTGCCGTAGGTGCATTGGTCGCGGCTGCAGCCTTCAGAGTCCGGACAGCTGAGACAGACGTGCGGGTGGCGCGCGAGTAGGCCCGCAAGCCGCTCCCGGCGAAGCGCCGTCAACTCGGGGCCCTCGGTCTTCACCTCGATCCCGGGGCTGACCGGCGTAGCGCAGGCGAGCACGACCGATCCGTCACCGATCTGGACGACGCACAGGCCGCAATCAGGCGCAGCCTCGGCACGGCCCAGACCCGGCCAGTGACACAGACGGGGAACATACCGGCAGGCGAGGTCACAGGCCTCGAGAAGACTTGCCCCAGGCTGTGGCGTCACGACCTGTCCGTCGACGTGGACCTCTACGCCGCTGTTCATCGCCGGTCTCTACCAGCTGTGGCGCAGGGCGCCCTCAGGACAAGCGGCAGTGCAGGGGAGCTTGCGTTCGGCGCCGCCGCTGCCGTTCTGTCCCTTGCATGAAGAGCACAGTTCGCGCAACCTTTTGCGCGCCGCGTCGGTGACTACGGCGACCATGTCGTCGTAGTCGTCCATCTCTATGGCGAAGACCCGGGTCGGACAGGCCTCGACGCACGCGTGCCCGGGGCAACGAGCACAGACATCTCCGTCGATGCTGATGTAGTAGAAACCCGAGCCGTCCTCGTAGCCGTAGTTCGCTATCAAGCTGCTTGCTCCGTTTGGTCTACTCGGCGCCTGCGCCGGCGGGGGTGGCCGCGGTCTTCTCGGCCTTCTTGTGCAGTGAGTGGGCGAAGAGCGCCGCGCCGTAGGCGCCGGCCATCTGAGGGTCGAGCACCGAGTCGGCCGGCAGCTTGATTGCTTCGACGCCGATAAGGCTCTCGATGCGACGAGTCACGCCCACGTTCTTGCCGATGCCGCCCGTGATGAAGAATTCGCGTTCTACCTGCATGCGTTCGATGAGTCCGGCCACCCGCTGAGCCATAGCCGCGCAGTAGGCGGCGAGCACGCGGTCGACACTCCAGCCGGCACGCAAGAGCGAGGTGGCCTCCGATTTCGCGAACACGGTGCAGACGTTGCTGACCGGCGGCGGCGCTTCGTCGATCTCGAAGGAGCGCCGGCCGATGTCCTCGATGGGCACCGACAGCACATCGGCGATGACTTCCATGCCCCGCCCGGTGCCGGCGGCGCACTTGTCGTTCATGATGAAGTTCAGCACCTTGCCGCGTTCGTCGCAGCGGATCACCTTGCAGTCTTGGCCACCCATGTCGAGGATGGTGCGCACGGATGGCCCCGCCATGGCGTTGGCGCCCCGGGCGTGACAGGCGATCTCGGTGATGGTGCGGTCGGCGAAGGGAACGTTCACGCGCCCATAGCCTGTGCCCACCGAGTACGAAACATCATCGAGGGTCAGACCGAGGGGCTCGCTGGCTCCTTTGAACGCGCGAAGCGCGCTGTCGGGGCTCGACGATCCGGTTCGTATGGAGTTGTAGGATAGAAGCTTGCCATCGGCAAGCACGACGGCCTCGGAGCTGACCGAGCCGACGTCTATCCCCACGGTGATCGCGGCGGCGGTCCGCCAATCGATGTCAGGAGCCTGGTAGTTTGTCTCGCTCCATCGCCAATACTCGCGCTGCTGCGTCATAGCTCTATTGGTAACCGTACCCGTAGTTGTAGCCGCGCTTGTAGTAGTAGCCACGGCTGGTTTTGATGCCGCCCGCGACCACTCCGATCACCCGCACCCCGGCTCGATCGAGCACGTTGCGAACTTCGCTCATCTCTTCGCGGGTACTGTGGTGAAGTCGTGCGGTCACGATCACGGCGTCGGCTTCGGCTGCCAAGGTTAGAGCATCTGAGACCGGTAGCACAGGGGGAGTGTCGATAAGTAGGAAATCGCAGAGCTGCCTGAGCTCCTGGATGACGTTCGACATACGGGCCGAGGCCAGCAGTTCGGCCGGGTTGGGCGGCAGCGGACCGGAGGTGACACAGTAGAGGTTCTTGCGGATGACTCCCGTGTCGACCCCGTCGTTCGATCTGCGTGAAGACTCGGGCAGGAAGTCTTCCATGAGCACCAACTGCATCGCCCCAGGGATAGAGGACTGCCCGGCGAGCACGCTCGACAGACCGACTTTGTTGTCGAGATTGAGGTACTTGTGGATCATGGGCTTGCGAAGGTCGGCCTCGAGGACGATGGCCCTCTGGCCCGACAAGGCCAGACTGATGGCGAGGTTGACCGTCGTCACGGTCTTGCCCTCTTGCGGCAGACCGCTCGTCACGAGCAGCGTGCGCGGCCCTCCCTCGGTCTCGAAATACTGCAGGCTCGAACGCAGCGTGCGGAACGACTCGAGCAGCATCGAGCTGGAGCCTTCGAAACCGATCACTTCCGCGGAGCGTTCACCCTTCTTGGCGCTCTTCCACTTGCCTCCGACCGCCGGCACCGAGGCAAGCACGGGCAGGCCGGTCGCCCGTTCGAGGCCCTTCTCGTCCTTGATGCGCTTGTCGAGATACTCCACGAGGAAGGCGAGACCGATGCCCAAGACGAGACCGACCACAATGGCGAGGATGATGTTGCGCTGGGTCTGCGGGGTGTAGGGCGCGTTGGGGACGGCGGCCTCACGCATCAGGGTGAAGCGCCCGTTCTGCATCGCTTCGAGAATGCGGAGTGTCTCCTGCTTCTCGCGCAACATGAGGCCGTAGTCGCCTTGCAGCTCTTCGGGAGAGAGACCGTCGAGCTGGTCCTTGACGACTTCACGCGCGGCCGCGACCGTGGCCCGGTCGGCGTTCTGCCGGTAGATGATGAACTCGCGGGCGTATGCGTTCGCGACTTTTGCCGCTTCTTGAGGATCGGTGCTGACGGCGGTGATATCGACAAGGTCGCTGCCCTCGCTCACACTGACGCTCACCATGCCCATGAGGGCCGAGGCGCTCTTGTCGGTATCGCTGCCGAGCAACGCCTTCACGGCCTCGGCCATGGTCTGACTGTTGCGAATGGCCGCGACCGCCGTCGCGATAGACCGGTCTTTGTCGTAGTCATAGGTGTTCAGGCCATACCCGGAGACGGCGAGTTCCAGATCGTTCTTCTGGTAGACGAGCCGTGCCGAGGTGTTGTAGAGAGGCGTGGTGCTGACCGACATGTACACCGCGATGACCGCGACGACCACTATGCTGAGCACGATGATCCAGGATCGCTCGCGAGCGATCCTCATATAGTCTTCTAGCCGGACGGTGTCCTGCCGTTCGATATTCTTGTAGGCCATGGCCTCCCGCCCTGAGCCGGCGCTTAGCGCTTCGCCGGCGGTTAGTGTACTACAAGGCGCCTCACCCACTTGACGACCAGTCTGGCCGGGCGCAGAGCGGGATAGAGCCACGCGGCGCCTCGAGGTAGAGTGAGCCACTCCCAGTCTTCGGGACCAGGCCGGAAAAACCTTGTCGCCACATGCCTCGCCGAGGCGAGGCTCGAGTCTTCACTGGTGACCCGCCAGCCGATCATGCCGATGCCGGTCCTGATGGAGCCCGACTTCTCACGCTCGAGCGCTGCCGGCGAAAGGGTGCCAAGAAGGCGGCGAACGGTGGCGTCGCCGGCGACCGCGGCCGTGACCGCGGAGGGCGGGGATGCGTCGAACACACGGCAAGCATGGGCGACTCCGACGAGCGTTCTGCGCAGACAGCCCCCTTCCTTGGCGCGCCTCAGCACCTCCGGCCACTCGTCGGGGACGAAGCCGCGCATCTGCACGGCCACGCACAGCAGGCCTTCGATATCGGTCCAGCGATCCTTGGTGCCGTTCAGACACGAGAGCAGGAGTGCGTCGACCTTGCCGGGGGTCATGACTTCGTGACCGAGAACGTTCGTGCGCTGCGCCCGCTGGAACAGGTACTCCGCGCGCAGCGAGCGAGCACCCGCACCGACGGTCGCTTCCCAGTGAAGTTCGAGGTGTAAGTCGTTGGTGGTCGACCAGATCTCGATCTCGCCGAGACCTCGATCTCTTTGCGCCACTATCCGCTCGGTGAACGTGCCGTGATCGGCGAATCCCTTGTCGAGCAGGATCTGACGGGCGAGGGCGACCTGCTCATGGGCCACCAAGAGGTCGAGGTCCGACCACGATCGCAGCGTG
>JAKAHF010000210.1 GCA_021815245.1 Actinomycetes bacterium | reverse complement strand
GAGGTTGAGCTCGGCGGTCCTGTCGATGAGTTGCTCCACCGTGTACCGGCGCGAGTGGTACTCGTTGGTGAAGCTGAAGAGTGTGGTGCCGAGGCGGAGGCCCTGAGAATCTGTAGTCATCGTCATCTCCTTGCCGGCCGGGTCAGCGGGCACGCATGCGCTTGTGATGCATGGCGGGAAAGAACACGTTGGGCACGTAGGGGGGGTGGATGACGAGCGTGAGATCAACGTCGTACTCCCGGCCGCGTTGTGCCCCGGCGAAGGGGATGCGCAGGAAGGCCGAATCGAGCACGAACCAATACTCCCGCCATAACCCCGCGAGGTCGCTCAGTGGCCGCTCTTGCCCGTTCAAGCTGACGATGACCTCCCGGTGGTCGACAGCGATGCCATCGATCGACAGCGCCCCGAAATCGAGGGCCGAGAGCGGAAGCGACCTATACCAGGGCAGACGGACGTCGAGCTCGAGCGCGTCTTGTGCTGCGCTCAGACTGTCATCGGTCACGAACCAGGACTTCATTGTGCCTCCGGCGTTGTGATCGCTATTCAGAAACGGCAGTGCCGCGCCACGATCGATTCGAGGAGTTCCTGCCGCCCCGAGCGCGGCTTAGGATCGAGCCGGTACTCCTCGGCATGATCGGCGAGGTCGCCCAGCGAGAATTCCCCGGCTTCGATGCGATAGCCCAGGTCGCTCTTCCACGCCTCATATCGCTTGTCGCGCAGATAGGTGAGGTGGCCCTTCTCCACGATCTCGGCCGCGGCGAGAAGAGCCCTGGCGAGCGTGTCCACACCGCCGATGTGAGCCAGGTAGAGGTCGGCCGGATCGACCGATTGGCGGCGCAGCTTGGCGTCGAAGTTGAAACCGCCCGTGCCCAGCCCGCCGTTCTCGATCAGCTGCAGCATGGCCGGCACGAGATCCTGAGCGTTGTTGGGGAACTGGTCGGTGTCCCAGCCGCTACGGGGGTCGCCGCGGTTGATGTCGAGCGAGCCGAGGATGCCGTACGCGCGTGCGGCAGCCACCTCATGCTCGAAGTCGAGGCCGGCCAGCGTGGCGTGGTTGACCTCGATGTTCACCTTCACTTCCTTGTCCAATCCGTAGCGCTGCAGGAAGGCATACACCGCGGCGACGTCGCGGTCGTACTGGTGCTTGGTGGGCTCGAAGGGTTTCGGTTCTATCAGGATGGTGCCTTTGAAGCCGATGCGGTGCTTGTGCTCCACCACCATGGTCAGGAAGCGCGCGTAGCGGTCGAGCTCCCGGGAGAGATCGGTGTTGAGCAGCGTGTCGTAGCCCTCGCGACCGCCCCAGAGCACGTAGTTCTCGCCGCCGAGGCGATAGGTGGTCTCCAGGCAGCAGCGTACCTGGGCGGCGGCGTAGGCGAACACTTCAGGATCGGGACTGGTGGCGGCGCCGGCTGCATACCGGGGATGGTTGAACAGGTTGGCGGTGCCCCACAGGAGCTTGAGGTCGGTGGCGGCCATGCGGATGGCTATCACTTCCTCGATGTCGCGCATGTAGCGCCGGTAGACAGGCAGGTGGTGCGCGGTCGCCATGACGTCGGCATCGTGAAAGGTGAAGTAGGGTAGGCCGAGCCGGAACATGAAGTCGAAGGCGGCCTCCAGCTTGTCCTCGGCCATCTCCGGCGTCAGTTCGGCTTCCTGCCAGGGGCGGAGGAGCGTGCCGCTGCCGAACATGTCGGCTCCGGCGGAACTGAACGAATGCCAGTAGCAAACAGCGGGGCGCAGCCAATCTTCCATGCGCCTGTCGAGCACCAAACGATCCTTGTCATACACGCGGTACGCGAACTCGTTCTGCGTGTCGGGGCCCTCGTAGCGAATCTGCTCGATGTTCGCGAAAATGCTCATCCGGCGGACTCCTCGGTGATTGTCGCATTGTGCGCTTAGCGCACACATACGGTTCCTGCAGCGACGATACAACGCTTGCGTGCGGCTGTCAACCCAAAGCGCAACTATTGTCCTTAAATAGAGAGGTTTGTTGCGCCAGCGCGAGCATGCGACGCGATTGTTGACATGGGTGCCCGCAAGGTGTTAGCGTGCAACATTGTAACCATTGTTCGTAGAGCGCACGAGTGCTGCGGGACGCGGGGGACAGGGAACAAGGAGGCTCGACCGATGAGGATTGGCATCTTCACGGCTCTGCTAGCCGGTCTGGATCTGGACGCCGTCATTCGCAAACTGACGGAGCTCGGCATTACGACAGTCGAGTTGGGCACCGGCAACTATCCTGGCGATCCCCACTGCAAACTCGAGATGCTCGACTCGACCAGGCAACTCGAGGCATTCAAGAAGAAGCTCGACGACGCCGGCTTCTCCATCAGTGCGCTCAGCTGCCACGGCAACTCACTTCATCCGAACGCCGAGATCGCCACGCAACACCGCGAGGTGGACCGCAAGACGGTCCTTCTGGCCGAGGCCCTGGAGGTGCCGGTCGTCGTCGACTTCAGCGGCTGCCCGGGTGATTCGCCCACCGCCACTGCTCCGAACTGGGTGACCTGCCCGTGGCCACCCGACTTCCTCGACACCCTGCGCTGGCAGTGGGACGAGGTGGTCGCGCCTTACTGGATAGAGAATGCGGCGTTCGCCGCCGATCACGGCGTCAAGATCGCCATCGAGATGCACCCCGGCTTCGTCGTATACAGCCCCGAGACCATGCTCAAGCTGCGTGCCATCGCCGGCCCGCAGATAGGCGCCAACCTCGATCCGAGCCACCTCTTCTGGCAGGGCATCGATCCGATCGCCGCCATTCGGGTGCTCGGTGACGCCATTCACTACGTACACGCCAAAGACACCCAGATCTTCGCGGCCAACCTACCAAAGACGGGTGTGCTCGATACGAAGCCGTACACTGATGAGCGCGAGCGAGGCTGGATCTTCCGCACCTGCGGCTACGGCCACGGTGAGGAATGGTGGCGGGAGTTCGTCTCGACGCTGCGTCTGTTCGGCTACGACTACGTTTTGTCGATCGAGCATGAGGACAGCCTGATGTCGGCCGAGGAGGGCCTGACGAAGGCCGCATCCTTCTTGAACGAGATCGTCGTACGAGAGCAACCGGGCGCCGCATGGTGGGTGTGAAAGACAGAGCGCGTGTTCGCGGAGGACGAAATGCCCGAGAAGAAGTATGACGCGATCGTAGTGGGTTCCGGCGCCACCGGAGGGTTCGCGGCCAAGGAACTGGCGGAGCGGGGCCTCGAGGTGCTGGTGCTGGAGGCGGGTCCCTATCTGAAGGAGACGTGGTTCCACCAGGGCGGCGGCTTCGATCTGAACTTCCTGTCGCTGTCCCGATTGAAGGCCTTCCTCAAAGGGCAGCACAAGCAGGCGAGGTACTCGCTCTACTCGGTCGACAAGTCGTTCCTGTTCGTGAACGACCGAGTGAACCCCTACACCAACTCCGGCGACTCCTATCTCTGGGTGCGCGGACGCAACGTGGGCGGACGCTTCCTGTCCTGGGGCCGGGTGGCCATCCGTATGTCCGACTACGACTTCAAGGCGGCGAGCCACGACGGGTTCGGCCAAGACTGGCCCATCTCCTACGACGAACTCGTTCCCTACTACGAGCACGTCGAGGACTTCCTCGGCATCGTCGGCACGAGCGAGGGTCTGGCCAACATGCCCGACGGCCACTACGTCAAGCAGGCGGGCCTCTCCCGTCTCGAGCGGCGACTGAAGGACAAGGTCGAATCCACCTGGCCGGAGCGTCATGTCATTCCCTGGCGCTACACGGTGGACGAAGCGACCCCGGCGGATAGGACCGGTCAGTACCGTAGTTCCTCGCCGCTCGTCGCCGCGGAGCGGACAGGGCGCATGGAGCTCAAGCCAAACGCGGTCGCCAAGCAGGTTGATATCGACCCGAACACGGGCAAAGCCACCGGCGTGACCTACGTCGACGCGACCACCAAGCAGAGCCATCATGTCCCGGCGAACGTAGTGGTCATATGCGCGTCGACGATCGAGTCCGTCCGTCTCTTGCTGAACTCCGCGTGCGCCAAGCATCCCGGGGGAGTGGGCAACTCCTCGGGCATGCTCGGTCGCTACTTCATGGACCAGACCCCCTGCATGGTGTTCGGCACCGTCCCCGGCGAGACCGGCGGGGAAGTGGTCGATGGAACCTCTCTGATTGATAACCATGGCGGCGTCTACATCCCGCGCTTTCAGAACCTCGACAGTGTCACCCACCCGAAGTTCAAGCGGGGCTTCAACATCCAAGGGGTGGCCGGAAGGTCGCCCGTACCCGAGGGTGCCCGCTCGGTGTGGGGCTTCATGGGCCAAGGAGAGATGCTGCCGCACGCCGAGAACCGCATCACCATCGGGCGCCGGCGTGACGCCTGGGGCATCCCGGTCGCGCACATCTCTGTGCGAATGACCGAGAACGAACGCCAGATCATGCTGTGTGAGGTCAACACTCTCATGGAGACGGCCAAGCTGATGGGTTGGGAGATGGACTTCGCCGTCAGCGCGCTGGGCATCATGAACGAGGGCAAGCTGCTCCCGTTCGGCACCCCGCTCCAGCGGGCGATGTTCCGCCTTGCGTACAAGAGGACCGTCGGCCTCGGCTCCGCCATCCACGAATGCGGCGGGGCGAGGATGGGCGACGATCCGGCGACCTCGGTTGTAAACAGCCGCAACCAGGTGTGGGACGCCAAGAACGTCTTCGTCACCGACTCCGCGTGCTTCGCCTCAAACGGCACCTGCGGTCCGACCCTGACGACCATGGCCCTGACCACGAGGGCGTGCGAGTACATCGCCGATGAGTACGGCAAGAGCGGCGAGCTGGGAGGCTGCTGAACAATGAAACCACGGCTGTCACAGCACGCTGACCGGCGCGATAGCACGTTCTCAGTCGCGCCAACGGCGCTGCTTGCGCATGTATGCGCCGCGCGCCCTGCGTCCTTCTCTCACCCGCGGCGATCGTGCTGTGACCGCGCGGCGCCATCATCCAGCAGCCTGCTCGGCTGAGCTGCCTGAGCGAGACGGGGGTCTGAAGTCATGAAGAAGAGAGTGAGAGCCGCGATCCTCGGTACCGGTTTTATCGGTCGGGTGCATCTCGAGGCGCTGTGCAGGCTGGGGTTCGTCGAGATCGCCGCTTTGGCGACGGCCGACCACGGCCAGGCCGACCGCTTGGCCTCTGAGTACGGGGTAGAGAGGGTCGAACACGACTACCGGCGGGTGCTCGACGACCCTGACATCGATGTCATCCACGTGTGCACGCCCACGGCGTTGCATGCCCAGATGGTCAAGGATGCGCTCCTCGCCGGCAAGCACGTATTGAGCGAGAAGCCGCTCGCGACCTCGGTCGCCGACGCCGTCGAACTGGTGGAGCTCGCCAAGAGGCAGGGCGTGCGTAA
>JAKAHF010000209.1 GCA_021815245.1 Actinomycetes bacterium | reverse complement strand
TCCGATCTGAGGCGGTGCTTATCGGGCCGGGTGAGCAGCCTGTCGACGCGGCCGACGTCGCTCCTCAACTGTTTCGCGACGAGCCTTCGTTGCGACGCGTGCTCGAGACAGAGTTCCCGGCCGCGATGGCCGAGCGGAAGGGACCCTTCGTGTACAAGGGCATTCATCTCATCGTAGTGTTCGATGTGGCCGCGGCGGCTGAGACGGCCGTGGGAGTCGATGTCTACGGCGAGATGTGGATGCAGTGGTTCGCGCTGGCTGGTTGGCAAGCCGCACAAGACACGGGCGGCTGCTTTCCCGCGAGGGTCCGTCTGAAGTGGCAGGGCTCCGATCTTCGGCTCGAGGGCATCGACATACCCAAGGACGGCGCCGGCTACCTGCCCAGCCTGAAGGAGATGATGCCTGACTGGATCATCGACCGAGTCGACCACCAGGAGAATCACCAAGCTATGGGCAAGGCGCTCGTCGCCGCGGCCAGAGCTTGGGCTGAGCCGAACGTTCCTACGGACCTCCTCGTCGAGCAGGGGCCTGTCACGGTTCCCGATGCCCACGATCATCAGCCGCCGGTCACGCGGTTCAAGATGCTGGCCACCCAGTATGTCGACCGCCGACTGACGCAGGTGCCCGCTCCGCCGGCCGGCGACTACCAGCCCGAATTCGCATACGCCAGCGACGACGGTCGGTTCAGACTCTTCTTCATGTTGACGGGCGGCCTCGCCGTCGAAGACACGCAGGCTGAGACGTGGTGGTCGATCGCGACCCCCGGATGGCCCATGATGTCAGGCAGCGGGCTCGATCCGGAGTGGAGCGGTCACACAGTGTTCATCGACGTCTCCCTGGCGATGATCGATCCGCTGAATCCCACGATGATTCACTACGAGATAGATTTCGACGGCATGACTGTGGTGCGCGCCGTGCCGATGGGGCCTCTGTCTTTCAACGATCCGGCCGACTGACGGAGTGGCCCGTCGAGTCTGACCTATACTGGATACGTCCGGCGGTGACGTCAGGCCCCCATCAGGGGGCGGATCGGCGATGCACAAAAGGACGGGAACATGGTCAGAACCGACGCAGACGCGGGGGCCGACGGCCGCGGCCGGCGACCCCCAGCAAAGAAGAGCAATGAGCTTGCGGGGACCAAGCAGCCGGTCCTGCTCGCCGGCGGCAACCCGCAGATAGCCAAGGCCGATGGCGATGAGCCCGTGCAGGCCTACATCGCCGCGATGCCGGGCTGGAAGAGCGATATCGGGAGGCGTCTGGACGCCCTCGTCGCCCAGAACGTCCCGGGCGCGCGCAAGGCGGTCAAGTGGAACTCGCCCTTCTATGGCATCGAGGGGCAAGGGTGGTTTCTCAGCTTCCACACCTTCACCCACTACGTCAAAGCGACCTTCTTCAAGGGTGCGCTGCTGCAGCCCACTCCTCCCGGTGGCGACACCAAAGACGCACGTTGGATAGACATCCACGAGGGAGGTCTCGACGAAGTGCAGATGGCCGACTGGATAAGGCAGGCGGCGGCTCTGCCCGGCTGGGGCACGTCATAGGGAGAGCATAGGGTCGAACACAGCGGAGGACTCGATGAGCACTGAGCAGTACGATTGCCTACACGATCTGGTGACGAGGCGGCGTAGTGTGCGCCAGTTCAAATCCGATCCCGTCCCCGACGACTACATCGCCAAGATCATCGAGGCGGCACGCTGGGCTCCGTCGGGTTTTCATACCCAGCCGTGGGAGTTCGTAGTCGTCAAAGACCCGGCCGTGAAGGCCAAGGTCATCGCCGCCCTCGACCAGCACGGTCCGGCGATCACCGACCCGGCCAAGAAAGAAGCCAAGCGCAGCAGTTTTCGCGACGCGCCGGTCTTCATCATCGCCCTGATCGACTGGCGGGCGAAGGTCGGACTGCCGTTCAACCCCCGCACGAACGAGGAGGCGCTCCCCCTGTACTACTCGAGCATGGCGAACGCCTTCATGAGCATGACGCTCGCGGCCACAGCTCTGGGACTCGGCTCGCAGTGGTACACGTCCACCTCGCGGCCCGGCGCCCAGAGCGCCATCAGGGAGGTCATCGGCTTTCCCGACTGCATGACCATCTACGACATGATGGTGGTCGGCTACACCGCCGCCGAGCCTGGTCACAAGATCGTGCGCGACCTTGCCGGCATCATGCACGTCGACGCGTGCGGCGAGCAGGACTTTCGCACCGACGAAGAGGTGGAGGAATACGCCAAGGTCACCAAAGCGTGGTGCATGGGCGAGCACTGAGGGTCGGAGACACGCGACCGGCGTGGATGTCTCTCCTGACTACCTGACCTTCGCCGACCGCGAGGCCTGGCGGGCCTGGCTCGAGCAGAATCACGCCGGCGCGACCGAGGTCTGGCTGATCCACCGCAAGAAACGAGCCGGGGGACAGTCTGTCGGCTACGAGGAAGCCGTCGAGGAGGCGCTCTGCTTCGGTTGGATCGACGGCCGGCTGCGGAGTCTCGACGCTGAGCGCTACGTGCTGCGCTACTCTCCCCGCACGAGCCGGAGTGTCTGGGCCGAGAGCAACAAGAGGCGCGTGGAGAGGTTGATCGCCGAAGGCCGGATGACCGCTGCCGGACTGGCCAAGGTGCAGGAGGCCAAAGCCGACGGCCGGTGGGACGCCGTGGACGATCTTGTCGATATCGACACGATCCCCGGTGATCTCGCAGAGGCTCTCAAACAAGACCCGTCGGCGTGGGACGCGTTCCAAAGCTGGTCGCCCTCACACAAGCGCCAGTATCTCTACTGGGTGACGAGCGCAAAGAAGCCCGAGACTCGGCAGCGGCGGGTTCTTGCGATCGTCGAGAAGGCCGCGGAGACCATGAGGAGCAGAAAGGTCAGGCCGGCCTCGCCCGACTGAGGCGCCGCAGTCTCCCACGGCCGCCCGGGGGCGCCATGGCGCGCCCCCATCCCACCGGCCCGCGCTGCTAGGCCACGTCGCGACGGACCGTCGCCAGCACCCCCGCGGCGCCAGCGACTATCACGTAGCCGACCAGCACCAGCGCGCCGGAAGTCGTCGTCAGCAGCCGCTCGCCGGCCTGGCCCGCCAGTGACAGACCGGCGCTGCCGGGCATGAAGCGCCCAAAGCCCGGCACGAAGCCCCTCAGCAGGTTCTCCACCAGGAAGAGCCACGCGAATATGGTCACCAGCGCCGCCGTCTGGTTCCTGATGATGCTCCCGATGCCCACTCCGACGACGGCGAAAAGCGCCGAGGCGACGGCTCCTCCCAGGAAGAGCTTCTCGTAGTCGCCCGCCGTGATGAGGCTGGTGATGCCTCGTGCGGAGAAGGCCACGGCGGCGGTGCCTGTCATGAGCGCCTCCGCCACCAGACCGAGAGTGATGCCCACGGCCGCGGCGGAAACGTACTTCGCGGTGACCACCGGCCAGCGGCGGGGCGCCGCGAGGAAGGTCGGCCTGATGGTGCCGTAGCGGAATTCCGCGGCTATCGAGTTTGCCCCGAACAGGGCGCTGAACAACATGCCGACGATCGTGCCTACCTGGAAGACCCTCATCTGCTGCTCACGCGTGGCGAGCGCCGTGGTCTCGGGGGCGACCACATGCATGATCACCACCAGGGCCACGAGCACGATCATTGCTGCGAGAAGCACCAGACCGGTGCGGGTGCTGCGGATCTTGAGGAGCTCCGAGCGCAGCTGCTTCATAGCACGCCACCTCCCGAGGTGAGTTCGAGGTAGAGGTTCTCGAGGTCTTGGGCTGAGTCGGCCAGATCGTCGAGGCGGCCGCTACGTACGATGCGACCTCTATCGATGATGATCACTCCGTCCACGGTCTGTGCTACCTCGGCCAGTAGGTGACTCGACACGAGCACCGTCCGCCCGCGGGCAGCGAGCGACTGCAAAAAGCCACGCAGCCAGTGCACTCCCGCCGGGTCGAGCCCGTTGACGGGTTCGTCGAGAACGAGCAGTTCGGGATCGCCCAGAAGCGCCGAAGCGAGGCCGAGACGTTGGCGCATGCCGAGGGAGTAGGTGCGCACCCGGCGGTCGGCGGCCGATGTCAGTTCGACAAGATCGAGCACCTCCTCGACCCGCGAGCCGGGCAGCCCTGCGGCGAGGGCCCGGGTGCGAAGGTGGTTGCGTCCACTGCGGCCCGGGTGAAAGTCGGTCGATTCGAGTACGGCGCCCACCTGGCCGAGGGGCCGCTCGAGATCGCGATAGCGACGGCCGAAGACGAGAGCCTCGCCTGCTGTGGGCTCGCTCAAACCGAGAAGCAGGCGCAGGGTGGTCGTCTTGCCGGCGCCGTTGGGACCGAGGAATCCGGTGACCGTTCCCTTGCGTAGCGAGAAGGTCACCTCGTCGACGGCGTTCACCTCCCCGTAGCGCTTGGTCAAGGCCCGGCACGACACCGCCTGCTCTGGCGTCGCCTCCGTCGCCCGTGGGGTGGGCATCACGACGTGAGTCATAGGGAGCTCCTTCAGGTCGATTGCGTCGAGCAGATCATCGCCGCGCCACGATCGCGCTACATCGGCCCGCCGGAGCGATATGAATACTCCCGTGGGAGTATGTGGCGCTTCGCGGCAGGGGATAGAATCGCCGCGTGAAACGCTATCTTCCGCGCTTGCTCGATGCCGCCATGCCGCTGTTCACGACCTTCGTGATCGCGGGCGTGCTGCTCGCGCAGTCTCATGGCCGCGCCTGGCTCCTGGCGCTTGGCATACCCGCCGGACTCACCCTCTTTCTGCGCCACCGGACGCCGACGGTGACCTTGGTGGTGTCGGCGGGTCTTGCCCTCGCGCTGGTCGCCATAGACCCCTCGGTGGGCACCGTCGCGGTGATCGCCCCGGCGCTCGCGCTCTACTCCTTCGCCCTGGCCCGACGCCGGTGGCATCTCGTCATCGCGACCGCGGTCGCCGTGGTGGCGGTGGTCGTGGCCGACATCCTCCTCGCGGGCGACCATCCGGTCACCCGTCAAACGGTGGTGCACGTCGTTCTCATCGCGACCCCATTACTCGCCGCCGAGGCCCTTCGCAACCGACGCTCGTATGTGCGGGTGCTACTCGAACGGCTCGAACTGGTCGAACGCACGCGCGAGGAGGAGGCCCAGCGCAGGGTGGAACAGGAGCGTCTGCGCATCGCCCGCGACGTGCACGACATCGTGGCTCACTCCCTCACCGGCATCAACGTGCAGGCGGGGGTTGCGCTGCATCTGCTCGACCGCGATCCCGGCAGCGCGAGACAGGCCCTCTCGACTATCCAAGGGGCGAGTCATGACGCGTTGAACGAGTTGCGCGGAGTGCTCGGAGTGCTCCGCGGCTCCGACGGACACGAGGCGCCGCTGCAACCGGTACCCGGACTGCACGACATCGAGGGGCTCGTTGAGCA
>JAKAHF010000208.1 GCA_021815245.1 Actinomycetes bacterium | reverse complement strand
GATGACCACCAGTTTGTCGATCTCCTGCAGGTCGACCGCCGAGCCGACCTGCTCCACCCCGGCCGGTCCCTTGACCCTCACGACCAATTTCGTGTCGGTGAGAGGCCGGCGGAGTTCGCCCGCGATCTTCACGCTCACCGGCTCGTCGAGCAGGCTAAGCGGTCGATCGACGGTCACCGCGAGCGGCGTAGCGGGGGTTTCGGCGACCGCGGTCGAAGCGGCGGAGAGAACGCCTCCCTGCACCACCGTCGAAGAAGTCGTCGGCTCGGCGACCGCCCTCACCGCAAGGGCCAAAGCCGGCGCGCACACGCATAGGCCGGCGACGACAAGCCGGGTCAGGAGAACACGGGAACGGCGTCGAAGACCGATCGACCTCATCGCGGCCCGGCGTCAGCCAAGACTGTCGCTATGTCGTCTCTGACTTCAGGCATGAAGGTCGGCCCCCGGTAGAGTCACTTTCGCGACAATCCTACACCGCGGAGCGCCCCCGCGAAACTGAGCGGTATGCGACCTGCTAGAGCCCGGCGGGCGATTCGCCCACGCCGACCAGGGCAAGGTCTTCGCCGCAGATGGCGCAAAGGCCCTGACGCACGCAAAGGAGCTCCACCTTGGGCTCGCCCCGCCTGATCGTAGTGCGGCCGCAGTTGGGACAGATAGTGTCGCGGGCCGGATGGCCGGGCACGTTGCCGACGTAGACGAACTTGAGTCCCGCTTTCTTGCCGAGTTCAAGGCCGCGCTCCAAGGTCTTGATGGGCGTCGGAGGCAGGTAGGTCAGCTCGTAGTCGGGGAGGAACCTGGTGACATGCCATGGGGTCTTCTGCCCCAATCGCTCGACCACCAAGCGTGCCATGCCGGTCAGACTCGCGTCGTCGTCGTTCAGATCGGGCACCACGTTTGAGGCGACCTCCACGTGACAACCGTGAACTTCCTTCGCTCGGACGGCCATGTCGAGAGTGGGAGTGGCGTCTTTGACCCTGCTCAGCTTCGCCCAGCCCGAGTTGTCGAACGCCTTGAGGTCGTATCTGAAAGCGTCCACGACCGGAGCCACGTAGTCGAGCGCTTCCTCGTTCAAGAATGAAGCGGTCACTATCGCGGTGTAGAGCCCGGCCTCCCTGAAGGCCGCCGCCACATCGTGTACGTACTCGATCCAGACCACCGGTTCGTTGTAGGTGAACGCCACCCCTCCAAGCTTGTGCTTGCGCGCCATAGCCACCGCATCGTCGGGCAGGAGGACGGGTAGGCGAGCGGTCTCGGTGCGCGGGCTGGCGTGAGAGATCTGCCAGTTGGGGCAGCCGCTGCACAGCACGTTGCAGCCGTGGCCGCCAAGAGAGAGAGCCCGCGTGCCCGGAAAGAAGTGGAACAAAGACTTCTTCTCGATCTCGTCGCTCACGATAGTGGCCGGACGGGCGTAGGTCAGGGCGACCAGCCGGCCGCCGCGCACGCCCCGGGCCTTGCAGATGCCCTCATCGTTCTCGTTGATGACGCAGAGGTGCGGGCACAGCGTGCAGCGCACCTTGCCGCCGTCGGCGCTTTCAGAGAACAGCGCATCCTTGGCCGGGGCTGTGGCGCCGGCGAGGACGGCACTGTCGGGAGGGGTCGATCTGCGAGGTCGGCTCATGGTAGGGAGGAGTATACCCACCTGAGGCTTGCGAAAGGCGACACGTGAGACGTTTGCGTGCTAATAATGCACTTTACTCTCGCCGACCCGATGGGGAGCCACAAGGAGGATGGAGTTGAAAGCTGGGCGGGTCGTACCCATCGTCATAGTGATACTGCTCGCGCTGCTCGGAGCCACGCTTTCGGGCTGCTCGCTCACCGCAACGACTACCACGTCGAGCGAGTCGACCACCACCACGGTCGAGGGACAGCAGACTCCGGCCGACCAGGCCATCGCGGCCATCACGAAGTCGACCGCGATCACCACGCCGCAGACCATCAAGTCGGGTTCGTTGCTTGCCGGCTCCGATGCCGCCTTCCCTCCACTCGTCTTTGCGCGGAAGAATGGCTCCTATCAAGGTTTTGATGTCGATCTCTGCACGGCTGTGGCCAAGAAGCTGGGGCTCCAGCTCGAGGTGGTCGCCGTCAACTACCGAGATCTCGTCTCGGGTCTCACCGACGACAACCTGTACGACATCGTCATGGCGGCTCTCGTGGTGACCTCCGAGCTGCAGGCTCAGATGGCGTTCACAACTCCGCACCTACCGGCCGTGCTGGCCATCACCACGCCAACCAACACCCCCATAACCGACGGTACGGGTCTTTCAGGCAAGGCGGTCGGCGTACAGAAAGGCACGCTCGCCGCTGTCGAAGTCGCAAAGATATCGGGGGTCCAGGTCAAGCAGTACGACCGCATCCTCGGCGCGTTCGACGATATGGCTGAGGGCAAACTCAACGCCGTGGTCATCGAGCGGCTGGTGAGCGACTACATCCTCAAATCGTATGAGGACTACAAGGCCACGCTCTCCATCACCGGCAGCATCGATCTGGGCACAGGCTACGCGTTCGGCCTGAAGAAGGAGAACGCCGCTCTCCTGACCGCCATCGACGCCGCCATCGCCGAACTGCGCACCGACGGGGTCTACCAGCTGATCTGCGACAAGTGGGGCATCACCGGCAATTAGCTGGCATTTCGTCGGCCATCGGCCGGCACTCTGTGATATCAATATAATGTTTAACGTTCGTTTCGGATGTAGGCTGCCTTTCGCCTGCTCCGTACAGTGGGCTTCGAAGAAGGGATTCAGGAGGGAAATCGTATGAAGAAGAACCGCATCGGGTTGCTCGCGCTGCTGGTCGTAGCGCTTCTCCTGCTGCCGCTGCTGGCGGCGTGCGGCGAAGAGACCACGACCACGACGGCCGCGCCTGCGACCGACACCACCGTAGCGCCGTCTACCGATACGACGGCAGCGGGCGGCGCCTACGACATCAACGCGATCGTCGCGGGCATCAAGGTCGACGACACCATCGTGGTGCCTGACAAGTACAAGGGTGGAGTGGTGAAGGTCGGTTGTGACTCCCCCTATCCGCCGTGGGAGATGTTCGTGGGCGAGACCGATCAGTTCACCGGTTTCGACTATGACCTCGCCCAGGCCATGGGCGCCAAGATGGGTGTGAAGTTCGAGTTCGTGAAGACCTCGTTCGACAGCATCCTCATCGGCATCCAGGCGGGCAATCTCGATGTCGCCATGTCGGCCATGTACGACAACAAGAAGCGACAGGAGACAGTCGATTTCGTCGACTACGCCATGGACGGCACGGGCATCCTGGTTCTCAGTGGCAACCCTGAGGGCATCAAGACCTTCGCCGACCTGGCCGGCAAGAACGTGGGCTGCGAAAAGGGAACGACCCAGGCTGAAGCGCTGGCCGCTCTCAACGAGCAGTTCAAGGCCGAAGGCAAGCCCGCGATGACCATCAGCGAGTTCCCCGATCAGCCGGCCGCCCTTCTCGCCGTTCAGAGCGGCAAGGTCGCCTGCGACTTGACCGACAGCTCGACCGGTGGCTATGTGGCCCTCATGACTGATGACGGCAAGACCTTCGAGATCGTCATGGACCCGAATCCTCCCGCAGGCTGGGAGACCCAGCCCGATGGCATCGCCGTTGGCAAGGAGAATGCCGGCCTTCGTGACGCGATCCAGAAGGCCCTGCAGGCCCTCATGGACGACGGCACCTACATGAAGATCATCGATCACTACGGCATCCAGCCCTGGGACAAGGCGACCGTCAACGCCGGAACCGGATCCGGAGCCTAGTCAAGGATTGTGAAGCCTGTTGACCCAGCACGCGCGGACGCGCCGGCGGTAGTCAACAACCGCAAGCCCAACGGGCTCGACTCACGACCCGCGGCGATCAAAGCGGTCCCAATACGCCATTGGGGCCGCTGGGTCGCCGCGGTTGTCATTCTCTACATCTTCATCGCGCTGATCTACTCTCTGGCGCGCAACGAACATCTCATGTGGAAGACGGTATGGGATGGGATGTTCAGCGCGGTTGTGCTGCGCGGTCTTCTGCGGACCATCGAACTGACGTTCATCGCGATGGGCATCGGCATGATCGGCGGGACTATCCTCGCCGTTATGAGGCTGTCCAAGAACTACGTGCTTTCATCAATGGCGTGGTTCTACATCTGGTTCTTCCGCGGGACGCCGGTGCTCGTGCAGATCCTACTCTGGGGCAACTTCGCCATCCTCTTCCCCCACCTCTTCACAACCCTGCCGTTCACCGGCCTGATCTGGGGCGGTCTCGACACGAACGTGTGGATCGGAGTCTTCATGGCGTCGATCCTCGCGCTTGGACTCAACGAGGCGGCCTATGCAGCCGAGTTGGTACGGGCCGGCATCATCTCTGTCGACAGGGGACAGACTGAAGCGGCGGAGTCTCTCGGCCTCTCGTTCCCCCAGACCATGCGCCGTATCGTCCTACCGCAGGCCATGCGGGTCATCATTCCGACGATGGGCAACGAGACGATCTCGATGCTCAAGACCACGGCGCTGGTCATGGTCATCGCGGGTAGGGAGTTGATGACCAATCTCACCATCCTCTACTCGCAAGACCTGAAGATCATGCCGCGCCTCATGATCGGCTGCATTTGGTACCTCATCCTCACAACGATCTTCACCATCGGGCAGCACTATCTCGAGCGCTACTTCGGCAGGGGTTTCGGCACCAACGAGACCGAGACCGCCGAGAAGAGGGCGCTCAAGCGCGTGCAGCGAATGAGCCACGACCTCAACGAACCTGGGAACTGGGATGCCTGATCTCTCCACCCATCATCTGACCGACGGTCTACCCGTGACGACGTCGGGCCAGCCCATGGTGAAGGCCGAGCAGGTTTGGAAGTCGTTTGGCAAGCTCGACGTCTTGAGGGGCATCGATATCGTCATCCAACCCGGACAGACTTTCGTTCTCCTCGGTCCGTCGGGTGGGGGCAAATCGACCCTCCTGCGATGCATCAACCACCTCGAGAAGATCGATGCCGGCCGCCTCTGGGTCGACGGAGAATTGATGGGCTACCGGCAGAAGGGCGACGTTCTCCACGAGATGCACCCACGCGACGTCTCGAAGCAGCGTGCCAACATCGGCATGGTGTTTCAGCGCTTCAACCTCTTCCCGCACCTCACGGCCATACAGAACGTCATGCTCTCCCCTGTTCATGTCAAGAGAGTCCCCAGGAAGCAGGCTGAGGCCGAAGCCGAGAAGCTACTCTGCGAGGTCGGTCTCGAGGCGAAGCTCGACGTCTACCCGGGCCAGCTCTCCGGGGGCCAGCAGCAACGGGTGGCTATCGCCCGGGCCCTGGCCATGAAACCCAAGTTGATGCTCTTCGACGAGCCGACGTCAGCGCTCGACCCGGAACTCGTGGGCGAAGT
>JAKAHF010000207.1 GCA_021815245.1 Actinomycetes bacterium | reverse complement strand
CTCGAATGGGCGGCATCGCTGAGCAGCGGCTCTTCCACGCCGACCGGTTGGGCGCGCGACCTCGGGGAGATCGTCAGCGACGTGATCATCGAGCATCGCGGCCGGCGCATCCGACCGAAGACTGTGAACCAGAAGGCCTATGTCGACGCCATCCGCAAGAACACCATCACCTTCGGCATCGGGCCGGCGGGCACGGGCAAGACCTACCTCGCCATGGCCATGGCTACCTCGGCGCTGCTATCGGGCCAGGTGGCGAGAGTGATCCTTACCCGGCCGGCTGTGGAGGCCGGCGAGCGTCTGGGCTTTCTGCCGGGCGGGCTCATGGAGAAGGTCGATCCCTATCTTCGGCCTCTCTTCGACGCCCTCTACGACATGATGGACAGTGAGCGTCTGACCGCCAACCTCGAGAACGGCACCATCGAGGTAGCCCCTCTCGCCTACATGCGCGGGCGCACGCTCAACGACGCCCTCATCATTCTCGACGAAGCGCAGAACACCACGCCTGAGCAGATGAAGATGTTTCTCACCCGGCTCGGCTTTGGGGCGAAGATGATCGTCACCGGCGACGTTACTCAGATCGACCTACCGAGAGGCCAGCATTCCGGTCTCGTCAACGTGCGCGACGTCTTGGGGAGCATCCACGACATAGCGTTCGTGCACTTCGACAGTCAAGATGTCGTGCGGCACAAGCTGGTGCAGGATATCGTCTCCGCTTACAAGCTGTACGGTGAACAACACCACACAGCCGCGCGTAAACAGACCTCTCGCGGGCAGGCAGAACGGCGTCGTAGCGGCCGGGGGAGCGCCGCCGCGGCCGACTGAAGGCGCGAACAGACCATGCCTCAGCTTCGTCTCGTATTGCGCGAGAATCTCGCGGGTTTCAGGGAATGGGTCGAGGGCCGCACCAGCTGGCGCTTCGAGATCGCGCTCGTAGCCGGTCTCGTGGTATGCCTGTCCATCCTCATTTGCTCCGCCTATCTGCCGGTGCTCAACGGCTTCAAGGTCGGTCAGCCCGCGCCCCGAACGGTAGTAGCCGAGCGTGCGGTCACCGTGCTCGACGTCCAGGCCACTGAAGAGCTCCGCAGTGAGGTCGCGCAGCTCGTCGAGCCCGTCTACGTAGCCGACCCGAGTGCTCTGGGTCAGGCTACGGCCGACCTCACCGCGTTTCTCCAGCAGGTCAAGACACTGCGTGGTGAACTCAACGCCAGGCTCACGCTCGAACAGGCCCTGGTCGAACTCGAGGATCTGGCGCCCGAAACCGTCTCGGCGACGGTGCTCGAGTTTCTTCTCACTTGCGGTTCGGTGACCTTCGATCTCGTTCAGAGTCAGGCTCTCGGCGCCCTAAGGACGGTCAATGCTTCGCCCATCACCGATCGCACGCTCGAAGAGGCGCGTCTCGATCTTCGGGCGATCGCGGATGCTCTGACCACGTCGAGTGGTACCGCCGACGCGGTCTTTGAAGTGGCAAGCGGCTTCGTTCGTGCGAATCAGGCCGTCGACGAGGCGCAGACGAGCGCCCGGCGCGATGCCGCGATGAGGCAGGTGGCGCCGATAACCATGGCGGTCGGCAAAGACAACGCCGTTGTCGAGCGGGGTCAGATCCTCACCAGCCAGCACCTAGCGGTTCTGGCGGCGCTCGGTCTCACCGAGAAACGGTCGGGCTGGAAGGTATGGCTTGGCATCGTTCTCTTGGTGCTCATGGAAACGGCCCTCTTTTCACGTCTCCTGGGCCGCTACAACAAGGCCACAGGAGGCTATGGCAACAACATGCTCCTCGCCCTTGTCTTGGTGCTCTGCTTCGGCACCGGGATCGCCCGTCTGTTGATCATCCATCCGCTATCGGCATACATCATCCCCACGGCAGCGGTGGGCATGACGGTGGCGGTGATTCTCAACGCCCGAAGCGCGCTGCTGATGGTGGCATTGGTTTCGGCGAACGTCGGCATGATGACCGATTTTCAGCTCAAATACGCGGTGGTCTCGCTCCTGGTCGGGGCGTTGTCGCTGTACTTCGTCTCGAGGGTGACCAAGCGCGCGACCATCATGGCCGTCGGTCTCGCCACCATGATCGTTGCCGCGGTAGCGATCTTCGCCGCCGAGCTGGCCACGGGCGCTTCCGCGGGTGCGGCGCTGCGCATGTGCTTGTGGGGCTTCGCCAACGGCTTCATGGCCGGCGTCCTCGCCCTGTTGTCACTGATGCTCCTCGAGAACATCTTCAACCTCACGACGCCGCTCCGCCTGCTCGAGCTCGCCGATCCGGCGCATCCTCTTCTCAAGAAACTCATGCAGGTGGCACCGGGCACCTACAACCACAGCATCCAAATGGGCAGTCTGGCCGAGGCGGCCGCCGAAGCTATCGGGGCGAACTCGCTACTCGCCCGCGTAGGCGCCTACTACCACGACATAGGCAAGACCGTGAGGCCCGAGTATTTCGTCGAAAACCAGATCTACGTCGACAACCCCCACGACCGGCTGAGCCCCAACCTATCGAAGCTGGCCATCACCGCGCATGTTCGCGACGGTGAACATCTGGGCAAGCTGTATGGCCTGCCGCAACCGGTCATCGACATCATGAAGCAGCACCACGGCACTTCGGTGCTCGCCTACTTCTTCCACAAGGCGAAGGAAACGACCAAGGAACCGATCTACGAAGAGAGCTACCGTTACGAGGAGCAGAAGCCGCGTTCCAAGGAGTCGGCAATCATCATGCTTGCCGATAGTGTCGAAGCGGCGGTACGGGCGATGGAGAACCCCACCAGACGCAAGATCCAGGGCGTGATTCAGGAGATCATCAAGCAGAAGATCCAGGACGGTCAGCTCGACGAGTCGGCTCTGACCCAGGACGATCTGCACAAGATACGAGACTCGTTCGATGTGAGCATGCTGGGTCTCGTCGGTCACCGCATCAAGTACCCCGACGCGCCCGACAAGGGTCTGCGGACGGCGGCCCCGATGCCGGGAGTTCCGAGGCGGCGTCCGCCCAGCTCTCTCATGACCGGAGGATCGACCATGCCCAACACGACGACCGGCCAAGAGGCCGACGAGGAGCCTGCCGGTGGCGGCACGTGAACCTCTGGTAGAGGTCGTCGATCCCCAGGGCATCGGCCCCGCCGCGGCGCCCGTCGTCGCTCTCGCGCGCGCGGTCCTTGATGCGGAGCGGGCCTCGGGACTGGTGGTGGTGGCTTTCGTCGACGAGGACTCCATCGCCGATCTCAACACCCGCTATCGCCTGCCTGAATCCACCGACGTGCTTTCGTTTCGCTCCGACGAGGCATGCGAGCCGTGGCCCGAGGTCGCTTCGGTGCGCGAGCTCGGCGAGGTTGTCATTTGCCCAGCGGTCGTGCAGCGCTATGCTATCGAAGAGAGAGTGCCCGGGTCGAGACAGCTTGGCTGGACGCTCGTTCATGGCGTCCTGCATCTCCTGGGATATGACCACGAGTGCGATCATGGGGAGATGCGGGTGCGCGAGAAGGAGCTCATCGAGCTTCTGACTCCGTTGATCGACTGTCTGCAGTAGTCTGCAGGCATACGCCGGGGGCCGCCTGTGAGTCTTGATCGCAAGACCACACTGCTACAGAGCTTCAATCACGCCTTTCAGGGGCTGGTGGGGGCCGCGCGCCGTGAGCGCAACATGCGCATCCACCTCGCCGTGGCTCTCGTCGTGCTGGTCGTCAGCCTCTTTCTCAATCTCACCAAGCTCGAGCTTGTGGCCGTCTTCATGGCCATCGCCTTCGTGTTGGTGGCTGAGTTGTTCAACACCGCGATAGAAGCGGTGGTCGACATGGTCACCGACGACTTCGACCACCGGGCAAAAGCGGCCAAGGACCTCTCCGCGGGAGGGGTTCTCATCGCGGCGATCAACGCGCTGGTTGTTGCCTACCTCGTGCTGGCCGACCGGCTCAGCCACTTCTCGCTCGATCTGCTTCTGGCCATCAGGCGTTCGCCCACGCACCTCACCATAGTGGCTCTGGCCGTCGTCATGGTGCTGGTCATCGCGGTCAAGGCCACCCGCAAGCGCGGCACGCCTCTCTCCGGCGGACTTCCTTCAGGGCACGCCGCTCTGGCCTACGCAGGCTGGACGGCGGTGACATTCCTGGTCGGCGGCACCAGAGAGGGGCTCCTCATCAGCGCAATCGCCTTTCTCATCGCCGCCCTGGTGGCGCAGAGCCGTCTCGAGACCCGCATACACTCCTTGCTCGAGGTCCTGCTCGGCGCCTTGCTCGGGATCGTCGTGACTACGCTCATCTTCCAGTTTCTGTGGTTCTGACAACGGAGTGCCGATGGACGAAGACCTTCTCTCACCCTTGATGGGCCGCATGATCGACAGAGCGAAAAGTGCCGCCCGGCAGGCGGCCGAAGAAGGTGGCGAGGCCGACGGCATCGCCCTGCTTCTTGCCGATGAGACCGTGGTGGCGGCCGGCGGTTGCAGAGGTGACCTGGCATCGGCCACAGAACGGGCGCTCAGCGAAACTCGCACCCGTGGCGACCAAGTCATCAAAGCCGCTGCGATCGCGACTTTCGGCAGCGAACAGACGACCGCACTCCCCGACGCGGCAAGCCGGCAGGCGCTCGAGAGCGTCGATCCCGGACTGCCGATGATCGTCAAGGTCCATGGCCGCTGGGTGGCGAGACTCCTTTCCGATCTGCCGGCGATCGTTGAGAGCCCATGAGGGCACCGGTGTTCGACGACCTCTCGTCTGGGAGTGACGCCGAGTTGCAGGTGCGCCGGGTGCGGCACCCGAGTCACGACCTGCTGATCGAGCTCGAAGCTTATGACCGAGAAGCGTTCGGTCGCACGGGTTTGCGCACCTACGATCTTGCCGTCATGGCGGAGGCCGGAGCCGTCTATGTCGCCTACCTCGACGGTCACATCGTGGCAGGCTGCCAACTCATGCGGGTGCTGGACGAGCCGGGCTTCCTGTACGTAGTCGGCTTCTACGTGCGGCCCGAGTGGCAGGGGCGCGGCATCGGAAGGGTCTTGCTGCTCGACGTAGAAGACGAGGCACGAGGACTCGATGCCGAGGGTCTGGTACTCACAGTCTCGCCCGACAACCTGCGCGCGCTCGGTCTCTACGAAAGCGCGGGCTTCGTCAAAGAGCGGTTCGCACCGGCGTTCTACGGAGAAGGCGAGGACAGGTTCATCCTTCGGCAGCGGTTCGGTGCCGCGTCAACCTGAAGGCCGGCTCGCGAGGCGGCGTCGTCAGCCTGGGGGGACTTGCAGGGCAGTGTATGATAGAAGACCCATGTCTTCAGGAGGTTCACCGGTTGTGAGAGTCGAAGAGCTGGCAAAGACGATCGATAGCACCTTGCTCGAGGCCGCGAGCACCACGACGGCCGTCGAGTCGTTGTGCCGCGACGCGATCTCCTACCATTTTGCCTCGGTCTGTG
>JAKAHF010000206.1 GCA_021815245.1 Actinomycetes bacterium | reverse complement strand
CCATCTCTACCGTGACCGCCTTGCGGTCCTCCCCCGGTCGGAGCGAGCAGACACCCGAGGAGAGCTGCGGCGGCAGCATAGGCTCGACGCCGGTCGCCACGTAGACCGAGTTGCCGCGGCGTAGAGATTCTTTGTCGAGAGCGCTCCGTTCGCGCACGAAATAGGAGACGTCGGCGATGTGCACGTACACCAGCGTGGTGCCGGCGGGTGTGCGTTCGAACGACAGCGCATCGTCAAAATCTTGCGCCATGATCGGATCGACCGTGAAGGTGTAGAGCTGACGCAGATCCACCCTGTCGGCATCCACTGCGTCCTGCAGATCGGCGGCTTTGGCGGCGTCCTCGAGCACCTTGGCTCCGAATCCTCGCTGCACGAGACCGTCGGCGAGCAGGGCGTCCATGACGTCGGCGAGCACGTTGCTCTTGCCGATGATCTTGACGACACTGGCCTTGAACCCAAACGAGAACGTGAAGAGCACGAGGTCGCCTGGTTGCGGCTTGAACGGTCCGCGCTCCAGGGGCAGCGTGGTGATGGGCTGGAACAATGGTTCCACTTCCATGCTCTTGCCGCGCCGCACGATCACTCCAGCAACACTGGCCGAACGCCCTTTGGGGTCTCCGGCTGGGATCAATCCCGCGCGGGCGAGTTGGGCCCTTCGCTTGTCAGAACGGCTACGCCCCGGGGTGTGCCGCGCCACGACCGTCAGCTCCAGACGGTGTCGCCCGAGGACGGCGGCTTGATCGGCAGCAGCTCCATGCTTGCCCACTCGGCTTCGTAGATGGTGCGACCGAGCGTGAACCCGGCCGCACGGGCGGCGCCGGCCACCTTCTTCTCCTGTTCGCCCGCGAGGATACCCGAGACGATCACGCGCTCGGGCCGGCGCGCCGAAGCTCCCTCGCCCGCGCAACTGCCGTGCAGCGAGAGACTCGAGAGTTTGTCGAGCAGGGCGAGCACCGGGTCGAGAGTCATGTTGGCAAGCACCGTGGCCCCCGAGAACCAGTAGAGAGACGCGCCTTCGATGTCGGTCTGAAACACCTCGACCACGCCCGCCACGCCGTTCTCGTCGACGTTCTCGCGGGCCGAGCTCAGAGCCACGCCATCGTTGTCGAACGCGAACACCGGGCCCCACCCCAGCTTGGCCGCCGCGATGGAGAGGATGCCCGAGCCGGTGCCGGCATCGACCACCGGCCCGAGGAGGTGTCCCCCGCCCTCCCCGGCGGGATCGGGCTCCTGCAGCAGTGTCAGCACGCCCCGGGTCGTCGGATGAAGACCCGTGCCGAACCCAAGCCCCGGATTGATGACCACGTCGACGAGTGTCTCGTCGTTGTCTTCGGCACCCTCCCACGGCGGCCGGATGCGCACCTCGCCGATGACGATCGGCTTGAAATGATCGCGCCAGCCCTCGGTCCAGTCGCGAGAGACCTCGGCGACCGCTATCGTCACGCGGTTCGACGTGCGAAGTTCGACCGGCAGGGCACCGAGGATCTCGGCTTCGTCGATCGTCACGTCGGCTTCGGGGTAGAAGACGAGGGTCACAAAACCGGCCGGCGCCCCAACGGGCGGCTCGCCCACAGTGGCGGGCAACTCAGCGGCGGCCGTTCCCGCGGGCGGCGCCCACCCCGACCCCTGCACTTCGAAGGGCCCCAGAAGGTCCATGAGCATCGCGCCCGCGATCTCGGCGACTTCTTCAGGCAACGTCAGGTTGACAGCGCGGTCGGTGCCGGCCGGCTGTGCCGCCGGCGCCGCGCCCCCGATGCGATCGTCGTCCGATTTCTTCATAGCAGTCCCTCACTCTCGAGCACCGCCCGGCAGGCATCGGGCCCGTCGACCAAGAACGAGCGCATACCCACCCGCCCGGCGGCTTCGACGTTCGAACGAGAATCGTCGAAGAAGACGATGTCGCCCGGGTCGACTCCGAGTCGTTCCGCCACGGCCGCGAATGCCTCTTCGTCGGGCTTGATGAGCCCGAGTATGTGCGACGAATAGGCCGAATCGAGCAGGCCCAGAAACGAAGTCATCTGTTCCCAGTGTAATGCGTTGCAGTTGGAGAAGCAGCTCACGTGGCATCGCAGGTGTTGCAGATCGGCGATCAGTCGTTGCGCTCCCGGAAACGGGCCGACGATCCAGCCGGCGACGTCTTCGGCAAAGGCCGCGGGCTCGATCGGCAGATGCCATTCTTCGACGAAACGCTGCGCGAACACTCCCGGGGGCACCTGCCCCAGTTCGAAGCTCCGCACAGCGGTCGAACGCAGCCAGCGCTCGCGTATCTCCTGCCCATCACCGGCCCACTCGACCCCCAAGCGACTGAGAAGCGCTGCGAGGTTGGTGAACCCTCTCACACGAACGAGCACGCCACCCAAGTCGAAAAGCACGACCGAGGCCGGGCTCGATGAGGCCCGCATCAGCTACTGAACCAGTGGCGTAGTTTGTGCAGCACCCCTTCTTCGGGCTCGGCGTACTGAGCTGCGCCGCAGGCCTCGTCGAACTCCTGCAGAAGGTGCTTCTGCTGATCGTCGAGGTCGCGCGGCACGAGCACCCGCACGTGGATCTCCTGGTCACCGCGACCGTGGCCGTTCAGCCGGTGAGCCCCCTTACCCTTGAGCACCTTCACGTCGCCGGGCTGGGTGCCGGCGGCGAACTCCACCTCCTCTTCACCGTCCAGCGTCGGAATGGTCAAGGTCGCCCCGAGCGCGGCCTGCACCATGGTGAGATCGGCCATGTAGAGGATGTCGTCATCGCGCCGTTCGAACAGGTCGTGTGACTGCACGCGGATGCGCACGTAGAGGTCGCCCGGGCGGGCTCCCCGCTCGCCGGCGCCGCCCCGTCCGCTGACGCGCATGCGTTGGCCGGTGTCGATGCCCGCGGGGATGTTCACCGTCACTGTGCGCTCGGTGTAGACCCGGCCGGTGCCGCGACAATCGTCGCAGGGCGTCTCTATGGTCTGGCCCCGGCCACCGCAGCGTACGCAGGGAGCGGCCTGCACGATCTGACCTAGAATGGTGCGGCGCACCGTGCGGATCTGTCCCGACCCGCCGCAATCGACACACGCCTTGATCGAACTGGGATCGGTGGTGCCCACGCCTTCGCACTTCTGGCAGGTGGCGTAGGCCTCGAACGTGATCTCCCTCTCGACGCCGAAGGCGGCTTCTTCGAGCGTGAGCTCCACGTCGACGGCGAGGTCCTCACCCCGCGCCGGCCCCGCCGGGCGGCCCTGGTTGAACGCCCCGCCGAAGGCGCCGCCGAACGCTCCTCCGAAGAGGTTCTCGAAGAGGTCGCCGAAGCCGCCGCCGAAGCCCTCGAACCCGCCGAAGCCGCCGGCGCCACCGGCGCCGCGGCGAAGGCCTTCATGACCATAGGCATCGTAGAGCTGGCGCTTTTCCTGGTCGGAAAGCACCTCGTAGGCCTCGGTGGCCTCCTTGAACTTCTCTTCGCAGTCGGGGTCCGAGCAGTTGACGTCGGGATGCAGCTCGCGGGCGAGCTTGCGATAGGCCTTCTTGATCTGCTGTACGTCGGCATCGCGCTCGATGCCGAGCACCTCGTAGTAGTCGCGTTTCATCAATCGTTTCTCAAGCAGTCACTGGTTTGTTTGAGGGGACAGGTCACTCGTACCGGTCGCCGACGAGCTCCGAGAGCAGCTGCGCGGTCTCCCTGACGGTGACGATGGCTCGTTCGTAATCCATGCGGGTCGGGCCCACGAGGCTCACCGTGCCCAGCCTGCGCTGAGGCAGCCCATAGCTCGCGGCTACCACGCTGAACGGCTGGAGAGCCGTGGCTTCGTGCTCGCTGCCGATCCTCACCACGACGGCGCCGCTGCCGAGGGCATTGCGCAACACCTGGAGAAGGAGAAACCTTTCTTCGAGAAGCGAAAGCAGATCGCGAAGCGACGATACGTCTTGGATGCGGGGTTCGGCCAGCAGCCGCGAAGCGCCGCCGACATAGAGCTCCTCCTGCGCCTGCTCGTCGACCAGCTTCTGAAACGCAGGCGCGAGCGCCTGCAGAAAACGGTTCTCGCGCGGATTGAGCTCGGGGTTGTCGAGAGTGCGCTTGATCAGGCGGGCGGTGAGGGCTTGGCCCGAGAGCATCTCGTTGAGGTAGGTGCGAGCCCACTCCACCAGTCCGGAGTCGACCGCTGTCTGCCATTCGACGACGCCCTTCATGACCGCTCCGGTCGACACGATGAACACGTACATGAGCTCGGCCGGCTGGAGCTTCAGGAGCTCCACATGGCGCAGACGGGCGCCGCTCATGCGTGGCGCGAGGACGAGAGCCAAGAGGTTGGTGGCGCGCGACATGGCGTCGGTCGCCTGGCGCAGGGCCGTCTCGATCTCGCCGGTGAGGTCCTCGGCGTGCACTTCGGTCAGGCCGCCCGCGAAGCCCGGCGCCCGGAGACCCAAGCGGGGCGTGCCGCCGCTCATGAGAAAGTCGACGAACTCGCGGTAGCCGAGATCGGTCGGCACCCTGCCCGCCGAGGTATGCGGATGCGTGAGGTAGCCCTTCTCCTCGAGCAGCGCGAACTCGTTGCGCACGGTCGACGACGAGCACTGCAGACCGGCCGCTCCAACCAGTTCCTTCGACGAGACGGGCGAGCCCGTGCCGATGTACCGCTGGGTGACGGCGTTGAGGATGGTTCTCTGTCGTTCTGTGAGCATCATGTCTGACGACCGGCCTAAGGCCCCACTATCCAGCAGCCTCGTTGGCACCCCCGGGGTGAACGAGAAGCGCCGAGATAACGGCGTTGCTTACGTCCAAAAACCCGCTATTCAGTCGAAGTTTACCATGGCCCCTCTCCACACAGCCCTGCTCCAGCAGCCGCGGGAGGGCCTCCGAATCGAGCGCCGCGGCGACCTCCGACTCGTCGACTCCGTCGACGGTGCGGAGTCCCAGCATGGCCTTCTCCCAGAGTCTCGTCTCAGGACTCACGACCTCCACGTCGGGCGGATCGCCGCGAAGGTAGCTCGCCACCGACCGCGGGTTGGTACGCCGTTCGCTCCCCATGGTGGACACCGCCGCGGCGCCGATGCCAAGGTAGTCGGCACCGCGCCAGTAGGCCAGATTGTGCCGGCACTCGTGCCCGGGGAGCGCGAAGTTGGAGACCTCGTAGCGGCGGTAGCCCGCGGCCTGCAGCCGGGCGACCGCCTCCGCGAAAAAGGCCTCGGCGAAAGAAGCGGCGGCTTCCGCCGGCGATACGGCGGCGTCAGCGACGGAGTCGGCGACCCGATCGGGCGTCCCCCCGCGGCGCGCCGGGGTCTCGAGATACCGCAGGTATCCCGCCGTGTAGGTCAGGTCGTAGAGAGATATGTGGGTCGGCTCCGCGGCCACGGCGGCGTCGATGTCGGCGACGGCGTGGTCCCAGGTCTGCCCCGGCATGCCGAACACCAGATCGAGGTTCCACTCAC
>JAKAHF010000205.1 GCA_021815245.1 Actinomycetes bacterium | reverse complement strand
CAGTGAGGCCGGCCAGCACCGCGCGGATGCCTCTGCGATCTCGAACGGTCGTCAAATGGTGCACTCGCATAGGTGTCCCGGAGTCGTTTGCAGTCTCGAGCGCCCGACGCCGCGCTCGAGATGGGCTCGAACGCCGGGAAACGGTCGCCTGAGACGAATATCGGCAGGAGCGCCGGTCAGCGCGAGTTGATCGCCCGGGCGATGGTCTCGATGTGCTGGCCGTAGCTGGTGCCCGGCACCGCCCACCGCCCGTTGAGGTCGGCGAGCACTGAGGCGGCTCCCCTCGGGCTGACGAGGTCGTAGCGCGGATCGGTCGACGAATTGGCCCAGTCGACCGGACTGGTGACGTACACATAGGCGATCATGTGGGCTACCTGCGCCATGACGCCCGCCTCGGGGGTGACGAAGGTGGCGCCCGCGACCCCGCCACCCGTGGCTCCGATGCCCGCATAGTTGTTCTGCCCGGGCGACACGTCGCCGCCGTACATGCCGTAGCCGGTTTCGAGGATCATCTGCGCCCACAGCAGATCGGCGCGCAGTCCGGCCTGGGCGCAGTACTCCACGTAGTAGCCGGCCAGGGTGGTGGTGTCGATCGTGAACAGTGGCGCTGGGGCGACCGACAGCAGATATGCGGCCAGACGCTCGGCCGATCCGTTCCAGATGCCTCTGAGGGGTGTGCGGCCGTCGGTGAGCACGACTGTGGTCGGCACGTTGGGGTCGATCAGGGGATCGTCGGGCTCTTCGGTCTGCACGAACGCCGCCGCGGCCTGTTTGGCGCGCAACACGAGGGCGACGGCTTGGGCCCGATTGATAGGTGACGTCGGACGGAGTAGCGAAGAGCCACTCGAAGACGACCCCGACAGCACACCCCGGGCCACCAGATAGGCCGAGCTGATGCGGTGGGCGGCCGAGACACAGCCCGCGTCGGTGAACACCTCGAGCTTGGGCGCCCCCTCGGCGAGGAACCAAGCGCGGAGCGTGGAGTACGAGCCCAGGGCGCCGGCGATGCCTCCTTTGACGGCTATCTCCCGCTCGGCGAGCCAGCGGCCCAGTACCGAGGAGCTCTGCTCGCGGGTCACCGCCGCTAGAGGATGGAAGGTGCCGTCGGCATAGCCCGACATCAGTCCCGCGGCGGCACACTGCTCGACGTCGCTGAAGAAGACATGGTCCTCGGGCACATCGGAGAACGACGGCTCATCGGGCAGAGCGACCGAGACGCCCAGGCCGTTGTCGGCCATCTTGGCGAACTGACCCCGATTGACGCCCTCCTTGGGACCGAACGTGCCGTCGGATCGTCCCTGGGCCACGCTCATGGCGTCTTGGGCGCTCACTCCGTACGTGTTCTGCCACGTGTGATCGCTGATATCGCGCCAGACATCGGCCAATGCGATGCTGGGCACCGATGCTCCGAGCACGGCCGCAACGAAGATGGTGAGTGCGAGTCGTCTGCCGACCTTGATGCCAGGGACCTCCGGGTGGAGTCGTCAGTAGCGGACGACGGTCAGTGACGGCCCGCTGCCAAGTGATCCGAGATCGGCGTCGAGGTTCGCGGGCACGGAGATGGTTGTGGGGTCGCCGTCGGACACGTACCGAAGCTGTGGGTTCTTCTCATACGCGGCGAGCGCATCTGCCAGACTCGTGCCGCTGACCTGAATGCGCGGAATATGGTAGGCCTGAAAGCCCGTCGAGAACGGAGATGGGCAGGCGCCCCCCGTTGCCTTCAATGAGGCGTCGTACTCATAGGTTTGCCCCTCATGCGAACCGCTCTTGAGGATAGAGGCCTGAGAGGGATATGCCCCAAACGGAGCGGCCAGCGTGGTCACCCTGTAGCCACCGCCGATCATCTCCTCGAGCGACTGCTGCGACACGTAGAGCTGCTTCTTGATCTCAGCGGACGAAGCCTTCTTGAGATTGAGGTGGCTGATGGTGTGGCTGCCGATCTCGTATCCCCAGGTGACGAGCTGCTGCAGCTTGCTCTCCGCGAGCTCGGGCTGGCCGAACAAGACGTGATCGGGAGCGTCTACGTCGAGCAACGGGTAGAAGCTGGCGCGACTTGCCCATGCTCCCTCCGCGACCGCGGCCTGCATGATGGCCACGGCGCAGTCAGGGTCGAGTCGCCCGTCGGTGCCGATTCGGTACTGACCCCCGCTGGAATCGTCGAACGTGATGACCACCGGGGACTTGCCGGCGGGCACCTCGATGTCGCCGCTTACGAGATCGCGCAGATTGACGGGGTAGTAGCCCGCTGCCTTGAGTGCGGCGATATCTTGCCGGAACTCTTCGGGCGTGCGGTTGTATTCGCTATCGTCATAGCCGATGAGGTGGTACATCAGCACCATGACTTCGCCCATCTCATTCGCCTGGGCTTGCGCGGCCACGACGGCCGGATCGACGATCGGGAGCGCCTCGGTAGTCGCGGTGCTCTCCTCACCGGCGAACGAATCCGTGCCGGGGGAGGGGCTGGCGTCTGACGAGTTGGTCGCGAAGACGGTGATCAGGACTATCAGCAGCAGGCCGAGCGCCAGCGGGACGAGGCGGCGTTGCCGCTTGCGCCGAGCGGCGGCACGCCGGCGTTGCCGGGAGTGCGTGGAGCCACCTGAGCGGGGGCTGGTGTCGCGGTACGTGCGCTCTGTCATGGTCGGGCGGATATCCTCCTGTGCTTGCCAAAGGACTAATTGGACTGTCCGCCGCGAAACCCTGCTCAGACCCATCTTTCAGTCTAGCCCGCCGGGCCCGGGCGGGTGGCACGCGGGCAAGCGCGGGCGCTCGACAACGACCCATGCTTCCGCACGATGGCTCGGCGGGCCGCTGCGTGGCGGTTTGACCGGATCGGCCGGTTCTTGGAGTTCGCCGCTGTCGGGCGCGCATTACACTCAAGAGGGCGGAGCGGTGGCACTGACCAACGAAAGAGGGGCACACGATGGCATACGTACTGATCGAACACACCATCGGCAAGTGGGCCGAGTTCGAGAGCATCTTCAAGAGCGACGCGGCCCGCCGCAAGGCGCTTGGCTGTCTGGGTGGCATGGTGTATCGCAGCACCGACGACCCGACGAACCTTTTCGTCGTACTCGAGTGGAAGGACGAAGAGGGAGCCAAGAAGTTCGTCCACGGGCTGGAGACGCACGAAGCGATGGAGTGGGCCACCTCGGGCATCTCGTCGCGAGTGCGCATGGCCGAGTCCGTATTCGAGACCGAAGCCTGAGCGAATGTCCACAGCGGCCGTGGCGGCGTAGGGTAGACTCGTAGGTATGCCGCCGCTCCTCTACAACGATCGCTTTCCCCGGTCGAACCGGTATAACCCCGCGTGGGCCATGGAGAACCCCATGGGGGCGAACCCTCTTTGGCTGACCGAGTGGCTGTCGCAGCATGCCGATCTGCAGCCCGACATGCGTGTGCTCGACCTTGGTTGCGGCACGGCCAAGTCGTCGATCTTCATGGCTCGCGAATTCGACGTCGAGGTGTGGGCGGTCGACCTCTGGACCGGGGCCGACGAGAATCTCATGCGCATAGAGGCCGCGGGGGTATCCGACCGAGTCATCCCCCTGCACGCCGATGCGCGGCAGCTACCCTTCGCGGGCGAGTTCTTCGACGCGATCGTCTGCATCGACGCGTTTCAGTTCTTCGCGACCGACGAGCTCTATCTCAACTATCTGGCCCATTTTCTGCGCCAGGGCGGCCTGCTGGCCTTCGTTTCGGCCGGACTCATGCAGGACTTCGAGTCGGGCGTGCCAGCTCATCTCAAGCGGCTGTGGACCGGCGACTACTGGACCCTCCATACCGCCGATTGGTGGCAGCGACATGTCAGCAAGGCGGGGTTGTTCGAGGTGGTACATGCGGGCACCGTTCCCGATGGCTGGCGGCTCTGGAGCGAGTGGGCCGAGGCGACGTACTCGGCCGCGTGGTACCGCGAGACACTCAAGGCCGACGAGGGTCGATACCTGGGATACACGGGCGTCGTGGCGCGGCGCGTCGAGGGCGCCCCGCTTGCCGAACATGCCTGGCCGGCGACCCTGCGGCGCCGCGAAAGCGACTACCATCCCTATCCCCTCCTGCGCGAGGAGGCGGCTCCTCGTGGGCCACTGAAGTCGCTGGCCGACAGACTCCTCTCGCGTCACAACAGGGGACAGTCGTAGCTCCGGGGTGTCGTGCGGTTCGAAGTCCACTGTGCGCGGCCTATAATCGACGGTAGTGCGCGTGGCTTGACCGAGACCGAGGAGGCTACGATGGTGCAGAAGGGTGACTTGCGCGGAGAGTGGACCGGTCACGATCTTTACGCCAGCGACGGCGAGAAGATCGGCACCGTGGAAGACGTGCGTTATGGTGACGGCACCGGCGAACTGAAGTGGCTGGTGGTCGAGGCGGGCTTCCTCGGCATGCGGACGGTCTTCGTGCCCGTGGTGGAGGTTCTGCGTGACGGTGACGAGCTCGTCGTACCCTACACCAAGGACCAGGTCGTCAAAGCACCCAAAGTCGAGAACGAACAGATGCCCACAGACGAAGAGAAGGGCGGCATCTGCAAGTATTTCGGCCTCGACTTCGAGCCGGCGACAACCGGCCCCAAAGAGGACTGCGTAGAGCCTGAACAATAGAGGGCGAAAGGTCGCTGCCGACCCGGAATGGGTGGCGCGCACCACCGGCCGTCGCGAACCGCTATCTGGGAAGGCGCCGCACCCGCTTGGCGATCGTCTTGCGGATCTTCTCGTAGCTCGGCGGTGGGCCGGTGCGCAGCGTGCGTCCGTCGACAAGCACGGCGTCTGACCGGCCCCACTCGACGACGGCCTCGCGCTCGAATGTGTCGATCTCGCGGAACGCGACCGCGTCACCGAATTCGGCCGCCGCTCGCTTCGCCCGCTCATAGGTCAGATTCTGCCCGAGGCACCAGCCGCTTGAGAAGGCTGTGACGTTCACCTTGCCCAGTACCGGCTCGGGACGCTTGTCGACCTTGGGGAACCAGCGCGGAGGCTTGGCCTCGGCGACGAACGGCTTCCACACGAGCGCCATCATGTCGCGGCGCTGCGCGGTGCGGTAGCCGTGTTTTCTGAACCACGAAGCCCGCATCCAGAAGGGAAGTGAGACACCCCAGGCAGCCATGCCCGTGGCGCCGAGCCTGCGGGCGTCATCCTCGGCCGCCTTCAACAGCGCTACGCCCATGCCGCGCCGGCGGAAATCGCCTCGCCCCTGCTTGTAGCCGTGCACCCAGATGCAGTAGACGATGTACAGGCCCTCACCGTCGACGAAGGAGTGCTCGATAGGCCCGTACTGGATCATGCCCCCTTCGACACCGTTGTCGTCGAGGGCAAGCTTGGCCCGCAGACCACGCTCTTGGGCGCGGTCGAGCCATTCACGCCGCTTTGGACCCGACTCTTTTGCCTCGTCGGACCAATCCTCGAGGCA
>JAKAHF010000204.1 GCA_021815245.1 Actinomycetes bacterium | reverse complement strand
TTTCGCCCTCGCTCTGATCGTGGTGCCCGAGTCGGCCAATCGGGTGGGTCGGAGCCTCGACCTCGTGGGCCAGGTGCTCGCCGTCGCGGGCCTCGCCTCGCTCACCTACGGGTTCATCGAAGCCAACACCTACGGGTGGCGCTCACCCTTCATCATCGGCCTGCTCGCCGGGGGCGCCGTGCTGCTGGGCCTCTTCGGGCTTTGGGAAGCTCGCGTCAAGAGCCCGATGCTACAGCTCTCGTTCTTTCGCAACATGACCTTCTTGGGCTCGAATATCGTGGCCATGCTGATGAGTTTCGGCTTCTTCGGAATGATTTTCTTTCTCAGCCTCTTCATGCAGCAGGTGCAGGGTTACTCGGCCACCGGAGCCGGTGTGCGGCTGCTGGCCGCGACGCTGGCGGTGATGGTGGTGGCGGTCATCTCGGGGCGCATCGTCGGACGCATCGGCGCGCGGGTGCCGATCGCCGTGGGCATGGTGCTCGTGGGAGGGGCGATCCTTGGCAACATCGCCATTCAGCCCGATACGCCGTATAGCTCGTACTGGTGGCTGCTCACCGTCATGGGCGTCGGCCTCGGGCTGGTCATGAGCCCCATCACCACGGCGGCGATGAGCACCGTTCCCACAGTGCGATCGGGCATGGCCTCGGCCACGGTCAACACGACCCGCCAAGTGGGAGGCGTGTTTGGCATCGCGGTCATCGGATCCATCGTCACCGGTCACTTCTTGGCCGGCCTGCAGGCGTCCTTGGATTCGCTCAATGTGAGCCCCTTCATCGCCGAGAAGATCATGGAGAGCGCGCGCCAGGGAAGCGCCGCCGCGAATAATGCCAATCAGTCGATCCCTGGGGTGGACATGGACGCCATTCGCCATGCCTTCCGCTACTCGTTTACGTCGGGCATCCACCGGGGATTGCTGTATGCGGGCATCGTCGTGCTGGTCGGGGCGCTCATCGGCGCCATCATGATCCGCGGTACCGCGCCGCACGAGCAGCTGGCGAGAGAGGCTGCCCAGACAGAAGCGCAGTCCGACGTGTCATGAGTCGGCGAGGGTGGCCTCGCCGGGGCCGCCGCTAGGCCTTCCGCGACCGTGTCAGAATCGCGATGGCCGCGGCGATGAACACGCACGAGATCAACACCGGCTCCCATACGGGTCCCCACCACTCGCCCGGCATGAGAAACAGAAGATCGCGCGTGCCCAGCGACGACGGCCAGCGCAGCAGCACGTACAGCCACACGTAGTAGAAGATGTCCCACACGCCGAAGGCGAAGAGCCAGTAGGCCAACCGTCTCCACCACGTGCTGCCGACGACGTAGCCGATCGCCAGGAGCATGACTATGGTCGCCGCCTCACGCGCCCGTTCGTAGGGCAGGTATTCGGGCGGAAAATGGAAGTCGGGCTGTGAGAAGCTCAGACCGTATTGGAGCGCGAACAACTTCCGTAGGTAGTAGACGACCATCGCCTCCACCAGGGCGAAGGCGATAGCCCACACCGCCACAACCGCGAGGCGGATCCAGAGCCTTCTATTGGCCAGCACGTTCATCTCGTTTCTGGGCCTCAGACGTCGCTGCCTACTACTCGCAGCCGGTTCAGATCTGCAGCCAAGTCTCGCAGACGCCTGACCTCCTGCTCGGCCTGGCGCGTCTTTGCTACAGACTGCTCGCTGGCCTGGTTGATGCCGGCCAGGGCTTGGCCGATCTGCTCCATTCCGGTGGACTGTTGACTGCTCGAGGCCGCGATACGCATTGCTGACTCCGCGGCGGCAGCCACGCCCTCGGCCAGCAGCCTTATGGCTTCGCCCGATTCGGCGGTCTCGCGCCTACCCGATTCGACGGCCGACCGACTCTCCCGCGCGGCGGACAGAGTGAGCGAGCTTGCCGATTCGATCTCTCCAAGTATGGTGTGTATCTGCGCCACCGATTCTCGCGACTGCTTGGCTAGCGCCTTGACTTCCTGGGCTACCACACCGAAACCTTTGCCGTGCTCCCCAGCCTTGGCGGCTTCGATCGCCGCGTTCACCGCCAGCAGGTTCGATTGCTCGGCGATATCGTGCACGGTCGCGAGAATGTCTCGAACAGCGTGGGTTTTCTCATCAAGATGATCGATCGCGCTGGCGACGACTCCGATCTGTTCGTGTATCCGGTCGACCAGGACCACCATCCGCTCAACCGTACCGCGCCCCGTCTCGGCCACATCTGCCGCGCTCTTGGTCCGCTCGGCGAGTGTCGCCGACTCGTGGCTGGCCATGAGCGCGGCACGCTGCACTTCTTCGATGGTGACAGCTGTTTCGTTGGTCGCGGCGGCAGTCTGAGTGGCTCCGTGCACCACGTCCGATGAGATGGAGAGCATCTCGACGGCCGCTATCTCCAGTTCGGAGGAGAGCCTCCTGAGAGAGCGCTCCAGTTTCTGATTGGCGACAACGACGAGCAACTGTCGAACGAGGATGAGCGCGGTCACGATCACGGCGACCGCGATCGTGGCGGCGTCGCCGGCGTATCCCCCGTCCTGTGCGAGGAAGCGAACGATGAGAAGCGCGCTTACGGCGGGAAAGGCAAAGTACGGAAGGGCGGTGCGCGAGCGCTGGGCCACGACGCGGAGGAACGTGCGGGTCGCTACCGATTCTCTGCCATCTTCGGGGAGAAGACTCGTGGATACGGGGGAGCCGATGAACGCAAGAGCACCAATGCCGGCAAGCACATAGGCGAGTGGCCACCATGGGTCGACCCAGCTACCGGTCTGATACGTGCCGTTTGCCATGAGGAGTGTGTACGCGGTGTCGGCTACGAACATGATCAGCAGCGACGCGCACAGCCAACCAAGACCTCGGGGAAGCCGGCCTCTCCCCGGTGTGAGCCATAGTGCCGCAATCGCCGCCAAGAGCAGCACATCGCCACCGCTGTACCCAATGCTGGTCAGGCTGGCGGCAATGCCGTCATCAGGTTCGAAGTAGGGCGCCACTATCGTGACCCAGCAGAGAGCGCCGGCTGCAATGGAGAGCATGAGCGCGTCCAGGAACTGCGCGGCAGTCGCCAGCCGCCTCGTGCCGTCGAACGACATCATCAAGAGCACGGCAACCAGTATGAGTGGGTAGTAGGCTATCCAGCCGACGTCGGCAACCGATGGATAGGGGAGTTCCACGCCCGCTAGCTCATAGCGGGCCCAAACGCTCTCGCCGAAGAAGGCGGCACCATGACTGAGGGCCACCAGCAGCCAAAACCACCGAGCTTGTCCGCCCTTCGCGCGATATGCGGCGAGCAAGGAAAGCGCGAAGACGGCCAACGGTCCCACGGCATTCAGGAGGTCGAGGGTCCAGATTTGTGCCTGGTCGGTCGTTACTATCAGCGCCAAGATGTAGGCGGCGACGTACGCCAGCAGAAGCCCCTTGCCTACTTGCGTCCACGGCGTGAGTCTCTTGGTCTCGCCCATACTCCCCTCTCGCAATTCCCGAATTATGTCCTCGTTCGCTTTCGGTGCGGGCCTATGAACTCCTACGCAAGGCGGCACATAGCCCGATGCTCCTCGACGGCCTTGGACCGGGGTTGGGTCGGCGAATGCGGAGACCCGGTCTTCACAATCCGGGTCTCCGCCGTCTGGGCTTCAGTTGCTCAGGCGCATGAACCCTCGCGCGACTGCGCGGACCGGTGCTCCTGCATGCTCTTCTGCAGGTACTCGATGTACTTGCGGATGTAGCGCATGAAGAGGATCGCGCGGTCTTGGGCGAAGAAGGTCGCCGTGCCCGCCTCCGAGATGGGGACCGGGAACTCGAACCCACACTCGGTGCTGTACCACAGCTGTCCGTCCCGATAGAAGAGGAACGAGACCTTCTGGTTGTCTTTGACCATGTCTTTGATGCTTCTTGTATTGAGGCCGCTCATGCCTTGGCTCCCGTCAATGACGTTGAACAGAACAAGAGAGCGAGGGCGGCTCGAAGCCTCGGCTTCGCGGAACGCGGCGCGCAGCGCAAAGGCAGACGCGGCATTCAGCATTCGGACTAGGGTTGTGCGCAGAGTCGGAGGCTAGCGAGCCGCCGGCGAATCGGGAAAGTCGTCCGGCAGGACGACTGCACCTCGTGTAAAGATATGGATGTTCGCTGTGCGCATGATCGCAGCAGTATACCCTTCCGGCTCAAAAGAAGGACTGTCGGCTGAGACAAAGACCCCTCCCGATCAAGCCTCCGCCAATAGGCGCTCGAGCGACTCCCGAAAGTGCTGCCTGTCTTCTTCCAAGAAGGGGGGCGGTCCTGTCGTTCGCCCTCCCGCGCGTCGCTGTCGCTGCTCAGCATGGCGGAGAGCCAGTTCGGCATCGATTGTCGCGGGGTAGTATCGGCGGCCGCGGGGACTCAGAGCGTGGCATCCCCGGCTGAGAGCCATGGCCGCGAGCCCGATGTCGGCCGTCACCACGACATCTCCGGGGGCCAATAGGGGCATCATGGCGAAGTCGGCGGAATCTCGTCCCGAGGCCACCTGCACAATCGTCACCCCCGCGCGATCTGAGTACCTGGCCAGATTCTGCGACTCGTTTGCCACCAGGACGACCGGCCGCGCGTGCGACCGAGACACCGCTATGGCGTCGCGCGTGACGGGGCAGGCATCCGCATCGATGAAGATGGTGGTCATGGCCGGGCCAGGGGAGCCTTCTAGCCCGCCAGGGTCGCCGAAAACACCTGCCAGGCCAGCAGCGCCTTGGCCGTCAGACTGAGGATGATGTAGACCTTCTCGCCGAAGAGGTAGTCGCGCCAGCGGCCGACCTTCTTGTACTGCAGCACCATGTTGACCGCGAAGATGTTGAAGAACACGAACATCGAGGCAATGATGCCGTAGACGAAGCCGGGCGCTTCTTGGTCACCGAAGTTGGGGCTCCAGAGGTAGATCAGAACCACGATCCACGGGATGATCCCGGCGAAGCAGCCGAACAGGAACGAGAGCCAGCTCGGACTGCCCGGCTTCTCGTATTTCTCCATGAGCAGCCCGAACAGGATCATGCAGGCGTTCACTCCGAAGATGGCCATCATGGCCGCGAGGTCGGTCGCGCCGACGATCATGGTGATGAGCACGATCATGAGCGACGAGCTGATGGAGTACTCGATCCAGCGGCCATAGTTGCGGTCGCGCAAGAGGTTGCGCTTGTACCAGCCGAACACTCCCGGCGAAGCGATGATGAGCAGAGCCGCCGCCGAGATGGCGAGAAAGGCGAAGACGCCCCAACCGAGCGGCAGCTCGCCGATCTTGGTGATCGAGGGTTCGGTGCCGGGAGGGCCGGCCATGTAGGTGGCCACGACCGGCAGCGCGAAATCGTTGGAGAGCACCGCGACGGCGATCGCCTGCGCGGCAAGGATCAGCCCCACCGAGACGTTCCACCAGCGCAGCTTGCGCAGGCGCGGTTCGAGATCGTGGAGTGTGCCGCGCTGCCTGCGA
>JAKAHF010000203.1 GCA_021815245.1 Actinomycetes bacterium | reverse complement strand
AGGTCGCGGCCGGCCACGCCGGGGGCGTGACCGTCGATGACGAAGTCGTGGCCGGCCTGCTGCAGCACCGGCGAAGGTCTGCCCGCGATCAGACCGAGGTAGTTCATCGCCTCGCCGAGACCGCCGATCTCGTCGCGTCGCAGAAGTTCGGCGACGTCGGTCGCTGTCAGGTACCCGTTGGCGCGCTCGAAGGGAGAGGCGGGGACCGTGGTGGGGATCGTCAGGCGTAGATCGATCGGGAGGCCGGCGTGAGCCTCGAGGTAGAAGTCCATGCCGGCCCGTCCCAAGACGTTGACGATCTCATGCGGTTCAGAGATCGCGGTCGTGATGCCGTGTACGGCGAGGGCTTCAGCGAAACGGGAAGGCGACACCAGCGAAGTCTCGGGATGAACGTGCGCATCGAGAAAGCCCGGCAACACGAAGGCCCCTCGGGCATCGATGGTGTGCTGAGCCTGCCCGGGATAGTCGCCCACTCCGGCGATCAGGCTGCCGCAGAGAACGACGTCGGCGGCGAAGAATTCGCCGGTGAAGGGCGAGAAGACGCGCCCGCGTCTGATAGAGAGCGTGGGGGGATCGAGGCCGAGCGCAACCCGGCGGCAACTCTCCCTTTCGTCTCTCATGTGTTCGCGCTCATGCATCGTCTGTACTAGAATATCGTTTCTACTCTCCGCCCTGGCGGGGCGGGTGTGGCGCAGAGACAGGTCGCGACGGTTTCGGGGGCCCGATGAGCATCACTCAACTCTCTGTATTTGTTGAGAACCAACCCGGCCATCTGGCGGAGACGCTGAGCACCATCGCCGAGGGCGGTGTGAACGTGCTCAACTTCACCATAGCCGACACCGCGGACTATGGGGTCATGCGCATCATCGTCGACGATGTCACCCGCGCGAAGGACGTGCTCGCGGCGGGCGGGTACGCGGTCGTGGAGCACCTGGTCGTAGGCGCGTTTCTGCCCAACGTGCCCGGCACGCTTGCCTCCATCGCCCGGGCGGTGTCCGATTCGGGACTGGATATCGAATACTTCTACCTGGGCAGAGGTGACTCGCTCATCCTCAAGACCGAGCAATTGGACAAACTCGAGAGCCTGCTGGCCGGGCATGGCTTTCGCGTGCTGCAGCCCGGCGATCTGGACTAGCGGAAGCGCCGCCCGGTAAGCAGCCGTGACCTTCGACCAGTTCCTGCAGTACATCTTCAGTGGCCTCACCAATGGGGCCATCTATGCGTTGACGGCCATCGGCTTCACCTTGGTCTTCAACGCCACCACGATCATCAACTTCTCGCAAGGCCAGATGCTCATGCTCGGCGGCATGGTGGCGGTCTGGCTGTACAGCATCGGTTTGCCGCTCTGGGCGTCGTTCGTCGTTGCCGTAGTGGTGGTCACTGTTCTGTCGGTCTGCTTCGAGCGGGTGGCCATCCGGCCGCTCCTGCGCTCGGGGGTGCTGGCTCAGATCATAGCTACGGTAGGTGCGTCGTTCGTGTTCGAGACTGCGGCCATGCTCCTGTGGGGCAGGGAGGCTGTGGCTCTGCCAACGTTCTCGGGCGACACTCCCATCAAGGTCGGTGGAGCCACGTTGGCCCCGCAGACCCTATGGGTACTGGGGCTCACGTTGGTCATCGTGGTCGCCCTGCAGATCTTCTACCGCGGCACCCTGTTCGGACGGGCCGTGCGTGCCTGCTCGATCGACCCGGTCGCGGCGCGCATGCAGGGCATTTCATACAACCGGGTCGTCGTCTTCAGCTTCGCTCTGACCGGGGCGATCTCGGCGGCTGCGGGGGTCGTCATCACGCCGATCAGCTTCATGGGCTACCACTCCGGGTCGCTTCTCGGGCTCAAGGGCTTCGCGGCGGCTACCCTCGGCGGGCTCGGCAATCCCCTGGGAGCGGTCGCGGGTGGATTTCTGCTCGGCATCGTGGAAGCACTCGGCGTGGGCGTGGTCTCTGCCGGATACAAGGACGCCATAGCCTTCATCATTCTGCTGCTCGTTCTCTTCGTGCGCCCGGCCGGCCTGCTCGGCGCCAAGGTGGTGAACCGGCAGTGACGGGCACCACACCTACCGGAACGACCACCAATGCTCTGATGGCCTTTGTCAGACGTCACGTGGGCTTCATAGTCTTCGCTGTGATCGCCATGACCATCCCGGCATATATCAGCGACAGCTACTACCTGTCGGTGCTCGCGTTCATGGGTACGAAATTCATGATGGCCGCCGGTCTCAGCCTGCTGGTGGGCCAAGCGGGCCAGATCTCCCTGGGGCAGTCGGCCTTCGTAGGCATAGGGGCCTACGGGTCGGCGATACTCACGACCAAAGCCGGTCTCGATCCTTGGGCTGCAATGGTTCTCGCCGCCATGCTCTCCGCGACCATCGCCGGCCTTGTCGGCATGCCCACGCTTCGGCTCAAGGGCTACTACCTGGCCATGGCGACCCTGGGCGTGAACGAGATCGTCTACATACTCCTCGTGCAGTTGAAGGGCCTGACCAACGGCACCGACGGCATCAGCGGTATCCCGGGGTTGGCCGTCGGACGTCTCGACCTGAGCGGGCCGAAGGCCTATCACCTGGTCGTCTGGGGCGTGGCCCTCATCATGTTCAGAGTCCTCCTCAATCTCTCGCGGTCGCGCGTGGGCCGGTCGCTGCGGGCGCTTCACCGGTCTGAGCCGGCGGCGCAGTCTCTGGGCGTGGACACCTCGTACCGCAAGGTGCAGGTGTTCATGATCGCCGCTGTGTTCGCGAGCATCGCGGGCAGTTTCGACGCATACTTCGTGCACTTCGTCAGTCCTGAGCAGTACACCATCACCTTCTCGATCATCCTGATCACGGGCGTCATCATCGGCGGGCTGAGGAGTCTGTGGGGGGCTCTGTGGGGGACGATCGTCATCGTGGTGCTGCCGGAGATCCTCAAGCGCGTCGACGACGACATGACCAACCTCGTCTTCGGCGTCTTGCTGGTCGTCATCATGATCTTCGGGCACCGCGGGGAGCGGAGCGTGTGGAAGCTGGTGCGCGATCATTGGCCGACGCGCCGCGGGCGGAGCGCCGACTCCTCGAAAGCGGGGGAGTGACGCAGTGCCCATCCTCCAGGTCGACAACGTGACGAAGAGCTTCGGTGGCCTCGACGCGCTGCGCGACGTCACCTTCGCGGTGCACCAGGGGCAGATCAAGGCCCTCATAGGGCCCAACGGAGCGGGCAAGACCACACTCTTCAATCTCGCCTCAGGCTCGTACAGGCCGACACGCGGTAGGGTCTTCTTCGCAGGCGCCGACGTCACCGGCCGGGCGCCGCACAGGATCTGTCGTATGGGCCTCGGCCGGACCTTTCAGCACAGCCTCGTGTTCGAGGATATGAGCCTGATCGACAACGTGGCAGTCGGACGCTACGTGCGCACGAAGTCTGGATTGGTCTCAGCGGTGCTGACGCTTCCTCGACATCGACGTGAGGAGCGTGAGACCTACAAGGCCGCACACGAGGCCCTTCGCCGCGTCGGCCTCGACGCAAGGGCAGGCGAGTCCGCCGGCAACCTGCCCATGGGAGAGCGGCACCTGCTCGAGATGGCGAGGGCGCTGGCCGCGGAACCGAAGCTGCTGTTGCTCGACGAGCCCGCGGCAGGCCTCAACGATGAAGAGACGGCAAGGCTTGGCGACACAGTGCGGAAGATTAGGGACGAAGGTGTGACCGTGCTCCTTGTTGAGCACGACATGACCTTCGTCATGGACATATCTGATGAGGTCGTGGTACTGGACTACGGGAGGAAGATCGCCGAAGGACCGCCACTCATGATCCAGGACAACGAAGAAGTCATAAAGGCATATCTCGGAGAGGAGCTCACTTCATGAACCTGCGGAAAGTATCGATTCTGATGATGATCCTGCTGTTGATCGCACTTGCGGCCGGTCTCTCGGCCGGGTGCGGCGAAGAGACTACCACTACCACGGTAGCCAGCGGTGGCACCGACACGACTATCGCAACGCCGACCGGTGACCCAATCGTCTTGGGAGCCATCGTGTCGGCGACCGGCCCGAACGCCGCCCTGGGCATCCAGGAAGCCAACGTGCTCAAGATGATGGAGACCAACCTCAACGCTTCCGGCGGTCTGCTCGGTCGTCCGGTGAAGATCGTCGTTGAAGACGACAAGAGCGACGCCAAAGAGGCAGTGACCGCCGCCAACAAGCTCATCGACCAGGACAAGGCCGTGGCGCTGATCGCCGCCACCGGTTCGGCCTCGACAGTCGCAGTGAAGGCTATCACGGCCCAGAAGGGTCTGCCTCAGATGGCCATGGTGGCTGCGAGCGTAGTCACCGACGATCCGCCGATCGATTGGCTGTGGCGTACCGCCCAAAAGAACGCGGTTGTAGCCACGTTGGCGCTGAAGTACACGGCCGAGACGCTGGGCGCCAAGAAGATCGCCGTCCTGTACGACGAGAACGCGTTCGGCGCCGACGGCAAGGCCGCTATCGACGCACAGGCATCCGGATTCGGCCTGGAGGTCGTGGCGAGTGAGTCGTACAAGACCGATGAGACCGATCTCACGGCTCAGCTGACCAAGATCAAGGGCGCGAGCCCGGAAGCCATCATCGTCTGGGGAACCAACCCCGGTCCGGCGATCGCCGCCAAGAACATGAAGCAGCTTGCCATGGACATCCCCTATGTGGGCAGCCACGGCATCGCCAACGGCAAGTTCATCGAGCTCGCCGGTGACGCGGCAGAGGGTGTCGTGTTCCCGGCCGGCGCCTTGCTCATGCCGACCGCGATCAGCGACGCGGCGCGCAAGCAGGTCACCGACGACTTCATCGCTGCCTACAAGGCGGCCTACAACGGCGAGTCGCCGAATCCGTTCGCCGGGTACGCCTTCGAGGCCGTGAGCCTGCTCGTGAACGCCATCACCAAGGCCGGCAGCACCGACGCCGCGGCGATCCAGACGGCGCTCAACGCCACTCAGGGCTTCGTCATGCCCGACGGCAGCTTCAACTACTCGGCGACCGACCACGACGGTCTTTCCGCCGACGACATGATCATGGTGCGCATCACCGGTGGCACCTGGGAGTTGGCCAAGTAAGACAATGCTGGAGCTGAAGCAAGTCAGAGCCGGGTACGGGCGGGTCGAGGTGCTGCATGGCGTCGACCTGCGTGTGGCTGAGGGCGAGATCGTCACCATCATCGGGGCCAATGGGGCGGGCAAGAGCACGCTTCTGCAGGCCATCTCGGGGGTGGTGCGTGTCTCGGCGGGCTCGATCGACTTCGCCGGCACCCGCATCGACGGACTGGGAGTCGAGGCCATCGTCCGGCGCCGCCTTGTGCAGGTGCCCGAGGGTCGCCGGCTCTTCGGTCCCATGAGTGTCGAAGAGAACCTGCAGCTCGGCGCCTACTCGAGCCGCAAGCAGGGCAGCCCGCTCTCCAAGCGTTTGGAGCGTGTGTTCGCGCTGTTCCCG